>CAVISZ010000077.1:0-2697 GCA_963645585.1 uncultured Eubacteriales bacterium | reverse complement strand
ATACGGGCTTTTGCACATGTTGTGGAATATTTGGAACTTATAACTATGGCGATGAGGACTATTCATTAATCAAAAAAAATTTGGCAAACTATAAAAAATATAAAGATATTTATGTTTACACTTGCCCAAACTGCGGTTTTATTTCAACCGACATAACTGGCGTAGAGGGCGTGTTGTTTGGCGAAGTTAAAAACTCGCTAGAGTTTAAAAATGCTCTTTCTTATGAATATTTAGACGGGCTAGACAAAGAACTTTACAACAACCACTCAAGTGAGGTGCCTGCAAATCTTTATGAGGCGTATTCGTTTGTGTGCCTTGCTTCTAAAGATTATGAAAAATACATTCGCGCGGTGAATAAAGCAATTGAACTAAAAGAAGTAATGCTTCGAAAATATAGACGCTCGCAAGACGAACTTGGTGGCGAAGAAGAAAATGATGATTTGTACGAAAAGTTGTACGATTTAATAATTGCAAGCATAAAAGTTAATTGCGAGCAAATAGATTTTTATTTCACCCAGTTAGACCAAAAAAACTTGTTTTTAAAACTTTTGTATGTTGAAAATTTAATGAGGCTAAACAAAAAAGACGAGGCTTTAAAAGTGTTTGATAAAATTACAAAAACAATATACCTAGAGAATGATTTAAAAGAATATATGCAAGAAGTTTTAAGCCAAGAATAAACAAAAGGGGAAAGTATATGAAAGAATATTCATTTGTTGACATGCACATACACACAGAGTTTTCTGATGAAGAATTGTGCGACATGACAATTGAACAACTGCTAGAAAAGGCTCAAAAGAAAGCAGACATAACCAAAACAGATTGTGTTATTGCCATAGCCGACCATAACACCATTTTGGGTGTTCAAGAGGCACGCAGAATTTTAAAAGAGGACGGCGGTAAAAAATACCCTAATGTAAAATTAATAAATGGCATAGAATTTACAACCGACCTTGTAGAAATGCAAAAGTATTTTGACGACACACGCGTTTTTACACGTTGTCACACTTTGGCATATGGTTACAGAGAGAATGACCCCGAATTAACCGCTTATTCTAAAATTACACACATGTTTTTTAACTCAAATGATAACATAGGCATGCAAATTTGTGCTGCAAGACGCAGAATTTGTGAAAAATATGATATATATATTCCTTTCTCCGTATTTGAAAACATGACTTATTTAAATAAGAATAACCTTTTCAAATATGAGTTCTTATCTATTGTAAATAGCTATTTAAAACAAAACAAAATAGAATTTAATAAAAAAGAAAATGATATTTTGGTTTCACCATATATATCAAACCAATTAACCTATAATCGTGAAGCATCTGCCATGGGCAGACTAAAAGCAAGCGAGGTTGGCAAACTTGTTAAAGATGCAGGCGGAGAGTTGGTTATTGCTCACCCTTGCCTTATAAGAATTACAGTAAAAGGCTTGCCAAAACTTGCATCTCGTTTAGGCTTAAAACCAGGTGATATTTATGTTGTTAAAAATCGTAAATATGGCAACAATACAGACCTTGGCTTTATTAAACACCAAAAAGAAGTGCTTGGCTACTTTGTTAAAATCTATGAAAAAATTTGCGGAATGAAAGTTAGTGGGCTAGAAAAATATTATGCGTCTAACTATAGTTCTCGCCTTGATAAAGAAATTGAAGAATTATGCAAAGAAACTGGTATGTACGAAACTTGCGGAAGCGATTATCATGGTGAGCATTTGCATCCAGACAAAAATCTTGGCATAGTTTTTAACAATGGTATTTCTAGTTTGTATAGAAATCAATTTGAGGGCAATTCTATAGATAAAATAGACTTGCTTGCAAGCGGAATTAGTTCGGTTGAACACATTAAAGATAACCATCAACTTGATGCTAATAAAACAATCATAAAAACATCAAAAGGCAAACTTGTTCAGCCTGCCGACTATGAAAAAGTGGTGGATATGTTTGCAAAAGGTGTAAAAGCAACCAGAGAAAACAGGGTTGTTGCTAATGCAAGCAAAGATATGTTCTTAAACAGAGTTAGTGATTTGAATCAAGTTGTTTCAAGATTTGATAAAATTTTAAGAAATGGTAGTGACCCAAGAAAACAAGCAAAACTTATGCTAAGACTTAACTTGTTTGCTGAAAACATTGCGTCAGGCATGGAAGTTGTTGCAACCATGGCAACCAATGACCAAAAAGTTTTAGCGTCTCCTGAGTATTCTGAAATTGTTGCTCTTGTAGAGACCATTAAAGCAAGATATTATGCACTTGTTAAAAATAACCCACGCATTGTTAACGACTTAAAAAGTGATATGAAATATTATTACAAAAAACGCGACTTATCAATCATTGACCTAGCAAAAATAGACCTTCCAAAACCAGTAATAACACCCGAAGCCACTTTATCTCGAAACTCACGAGAAGAAGTTGAAAAAGAGTAAATTAAATAACCTTATTTTTAATAAGGACAAATACTAACACTTTGAGAATTAAACTCAAGGTGTTTTTTGTATGCAACTTAGTTAAAAAGTAATTATGTGGGAAATTTGCACAAAACCTTAGCTCCCTGTTATGGTGCTTTTAACGCCAAGGTTTGCTGAAGTGTTTCCTCCACTACCAAGGGGAGGTGGCTCACATTTTTACAAAAATGTGAGTCGGAGGGGTTAAAAGAATTAGTGGTTGTTGCAAAAAGTAAGTTTTAGCACACATC
>CAVISZ010000076.1:713-5987 GCA_963645585.1 uncultured Eubacteriales bacterium | reverse complement strand
TCATGCGAAGAAGTTGCTTACGAAGGAAATAAGACTTTTATAATATTTTAATTATGGACTATTATAAGTTTAATATTATACTAGTTGACTATGTCAATAAATGTTCATTTTGTTTTAACCCCTCCGTCAGCAATTTTGTAATAAAATTACTGACACCTCCCCTTGGCAGTGGAGGAAACGTTATGACATGCTTTTGCGTTAAAAGCCCCCTGACAGGGAGCAAAGACTCCTACTTGTCATTTTTTCGAATGTATAAATTAACATTTTATAACTAAAAAAACACTCTGAGTTTTATTCTCAAAGCATTTGTATTAGTCTTTATTATAAATTTATTTCATAGAGGGCGATGTTTTTCTACACGTTAAATCTAAACAACATTATATCTCCGTCTTGTACAACATAGTCTTTGCCTTCTATTCTAACCTTGCCGTTTTCTTTGGCTTTAAGGTAAGAACCTGCCGACATAAGGTCATCAAAAGAAACAACTTCGGCTTTAATAAAGCCTTTTTCAAAATCTGTATGAATTTTGCCTGCTGCTTGAGGTGCTTTTGTGCCTTTTTTAATTGTCCATGCTCTAACTTCAGGTTCACCCGCAGTTAGGTAACTCATAAGCCCCAAAAGTGAGTAGCCTGCAACAACAAGTTTTTCTAGTCCGCTTTCTTTAATGCCTAGCTCCTCTTTAAACATTTCTCTTTCTTCAGGCTCTAGTTTGGTTAATTCCTCTTCAATTTTTGCACAAAGAGAAATGCACTCACTGCCCTCGCTTTTTGCAAACTGTTCTACGGCTTGAACATATTTGTTGTCTGGCTTGCCGATTTCATTTTCGCCAATATTTGCACAATAAATTACAGGTTTTGTGGTTAAAAGGAAAAAGTCTTTAACAATTTTTTGTTCTTCTTCATTAAAGTTCAAACTTCTTGCAGGTTTGCCCGCTTCTAACACTTCTTTTATTCTTGTTAACAGTTCAACCTCTGCAACAGCAGATTTTTCGCCTACTTTAACAAGTTTTGAGCCTTTTTCTAGGCGTTTATTTACGCTATCTAGGTCCGCCAAGATAAGTTCCAGATTAATAACTTCAATATCTCTTAATGGGTCAACGCTTCCGTTTACGTTAATAATATTAGAGTCCTCAAAGCATCTAACAACATGAACAATAGCATCAACCTCTCTAATATGGCTTAAAAATTTATTGCCAAGCCCCTCGCCTTTGCTTGCGCCTGCAACAAGCCCTGCAATATCAACGAACTCAATAACTGCAGGTGTGATTTTTTTTGTATTATACAATTTTGCAAGTGCGTCCAATCTATCGTCTTTAACTGCAACAACGCCAACGTTTGGTTCGATTGTGCAAAATGGATAGTTCGCACTTTCGGCGCCTGCCTCGGTTATTGCGTTAAAAAGAGTACTTTTGCCAACGTTTGGCAAGCCTACAACACCAATTTTCATAATTTTTCTCCTATTTTATTGATTGCACCAAAAATAAGGTGCGTTTTTGGGGTGCCCACGACATTTGCCGTGCTTTTGGCAAAAAGCACGGCGGGGCTTGCCATTTAAGTGGCAAGCCCCAATACTTTGCCTTTTATGGCAAAGTATAAATGTCGTGGGCTGTTTATCTTTTCACTCAACTTTACATAGTATAAACCAAATACAAAAAAAGTCAAACCTTTTAAAAAAGTTGTGTTTATTAACCAAGGTCTGCTATACTCTTTTGTAGTCAAATTAAAAGGAAAAACAAAAATGAAAAAAGTAGTTAAATTCAAAAAATTAAATCCAGACGCAATAATTCCAGATTATGCCCACGCAGGCGATGCAGGCATGGACCTTTACAGTGTTCAAGATGATGTTATTGAACCTTTAACATGGAAACTTATTCCAACAGGTCTTGCATGTATTCTTCCCGAGGGCACCGAAGGTCAAGTTCGTTCAAAAAGCGGAATTGCCTTAAAAAATGGCGTATTTGTTCTAAACACTCCAGGCACTGTTGATGAAAACTATCGCGGAGAAATTGGTGTTGTTCTTTACAACTTAAACACAAAAGAACCATTTGTAATTAAAAAAGGTCAAAAAATTGCACAATATGTTATCAACGCAATTGAATATGTTGACACAGTTGAAGTTGAAGAACTAGACTCAACTTGTCGTGGCGAAGGCGGTTTTGGTTCTACAGGACTTGGCAAAAACAACAAATAGTTAAAAGCGGGCAAATTTAAGCCCTCTTTTTTTATTTGGTTTTGTCAAATTTATCAATTATTTGACATTTTACGCATGATTGTATATATATTAACTTAAGGAGGAAATTTATGAATAAAACAAAAAGAGGTTTGCAATTATCTGCTGCCATTGTAAGCATTGTGTTCTCATCGCTATTATTTCTTGGCTCAATTGTAATTTTAAATACTCTAGCCGAGTATGTGGCAGCTTATGGGGAGGTTGAGGGCGTAGCAACCGTTAGAATGATTTACATTTTTGTAATGCTTTTTGCTATTGCAACAATTGTGGTTTCGTCAATCATCTGCTCAAAGCCAAAACAAAATATGCACAAAGGTCTTTGCATCACTGCATTGGTTTTGAACTCAATTTTAACCTTGCTATATGTTGCAGGAACAAGTTGGTATTTGGTATTCCCATTAATTTGCGTTGGATTGTTTATAGCAGAATTGTGCGTTAAAAACACACCACCAGCTCAAGCTCAAAACACAAATCAACAACCTAGCCCAACATCAGTTTTAGACGGCTTGCAAAACCAAAGCACTGCTGTAGAAACCACCCAAGAAACCGATGTTGATGCAAGAATTAAAAGAATTAAAGCATTGAACGAGCAGGGCATTATTTCTGATGAAGAAATGAAAAATTTAATAATGGAAGAATTAAAAAAATAGTTCAACCATCATCTCTCTGCCCGCCTCACTAAAAATGCACTTTCACTTAAAATATACTTTTACCTAAAATATACTTTTATTAAAAGTGCACTCACTTTTACTTACAGTACACTTTTACTTAAACTATAGTTTTACTTATAGTATACTTTTATTAAAAGCACATCAAAAAACTCATGGTCTACCCATGAGTTTTTTGATGTTATTGAAAGTTTTGTCTGAATGCACACGAAGCAAAGAGAGTGTATATTCAAGCAAAACTGATGTTTATAATATAATGTAATGCCATGATTTATCATGGTGGTTACATTTTACAACTTTAAATTTGACTTGTTCAAATTTCAACATCACATAGTGTATATTATCGGAAGTTGTCGGCAAACATCCCGTAGGGATACTTGCCAGCAACTGATGGTTATATATAATGTGATGCCGTTGTTTACAACGGATTTGCGGTAGCAAATAAAAATTTTAACTTGCTTAAAATTTTACATCACATAGGTTATATATTACCATTTCCAAATCTTATTACAGTGCAAATGCAGGGCGAACACCTCTTGCATAAAAACAATCATAGCTATATATTCCCCCCATTCATGGTGGTCATTTTATATTCTATATTATTAGGATTATTGGTGTTTGCTGCCAAAGGCGACCTTGACCACCACATACAATATTTTGTTCCTTCAAAAGTAGCAAATAAATATTTATTACTGCCAACAACTAAAGTTGTTTCAACCTCATATTTGCTCATAATCCAAAATTTATCTTCAGTGTCACCATCTGTAGGCAAAGTTGAAGGAATCGTCATTGCTTCATATGAAGCAGATATTTTTGAATATAAATCTGTCAAACTTCTTGGTTGAATAAGTTTATGTATTTCTAAATCATCATTTAATTCATATGTATCTTCAAATGAGTTGCTAAATATTCCGCTAGGTTTTCTTTCTCCGGTGGTAGATGTGTAAGAGGTAGCGATTTGCACAGAATTCCCTTTTAAATATGAACGTAAATTACTCCAAGCATAGTCACTTGCATATATGCTAGAATCGTTCACAAGTCTGTATTGCTGTTTGCCATAGTTACTTGGTTCATATTTGTCATTAGTCAAATTAAAATGGTTTTGAAATGCGATACAGGTATCAATGTCGACTTGATTTTTTGGTATTTCTGAGGCTTTAATTGTACCTGTTGGCAATAAACGCCTAGATAGAAAATAATATTTTACATCAACATCTAACTTTCCTGTCTCCAACTGTGCCAAATCGTCGTCAGTTAAAGTAACCATTTGTCCGTTAACACCATCTACTACGCCATCTTTTGCAATTATGTGCCATGTAATTGGATTTCCATCATTCACACCATATTCAATATAATATGGATATGCTGCGACAAAGCCAGCATCCGTTTCAGTAGAAGTATATTCAATACCCTCGGTTGCTTTTTTCACTGGTAATGTTGCTTTTGTATATGGTTTTTGCACATATTTATCCATTTCAAAGCCAAATTTTAAATCGCCTGCTAATGTTGGCAAACTATCAAGTTCTGTTTCATCAACTGTTAATGTAATGGTAATTTCTTTATAGTCATCACCAGAATTGTCCGTTGCATCCGCAGGCTCAAAAACAACCTCACTGCCAACATCTACAACTTCTGTTCCTTGCTTAATTTCAGATTGTATTTTATCTGTATTGCTTCCGTTTTCAAAAGTTGGTTTAGCACTTACAACCAATGACACCTTATACGCAGACGCATTTTCAATTTTTAAAGTAATAACCACCTTATTGCCGTCAGTTACTAAATCGTTAAATCTTAACTCACCTACATCATGTGTGAATGTGTTGCTTTTATCATCGGCTTCATAAAGGGTTCTTGTTTTCTCTTGGTCTGTTGTGATTTTTGCAGAACTGCTTGTTGTGTTTTCTGCACATGTTACAGAAGATGCTATGTAAAATTTACAATTATTTGCTTTAAAACCTATCGTACCACTAACCGATAAACTTGCATTTTTTACTGAGTATACACCAATTGCAATCGCACAAACGCAAAGGCAGATTGTTGCCAAATTTAACACCCAGCCAAGTCTTTTTTTCTTCATTGTTATTCTCCTTTTGTTCCTTTTTAATAGAATGTGCAAATTTTTAATTATTACACTATATATTTAAATCTAATACCAATTTAATGTCAAATATTTTCTCACCCTAGTAAGACATTTTATGCAAATTCTAAGATGTACAAACGCAACCAACCTAAATAAATAATAAACACTAGTTTAAATTGACTTCAATTCCGCCTTAATATACACTCACCTTGCTTAGCATTGCTTTTCGTCTAATTCCCAATAATACAAACAATTGTTTAACATTTTTTCCTTTCTGACTATTAGTCTCTGCATAGT
>CAVISZ010000076.1:0-703 GCA_963645585.1 uncultured Eubacteriales bacterium | reverse complement strand
AATTTGTACTTGTCATTCCTATTTATTAATTGGACGATGTGAACCTTAAAAAAACATTATTTGCAGGTATTAGCGAGTTTTTTGCAACTCTTGCCTTTATTTTATCGCGGGGGGGGGAGAAGTCAACTAATTTTTTAAAATTTCTTAAAAATAGGCAAAAAGGTTAATTTTCACCCATGTAAATTTACATTTAACTTGTGTAAATTAAAGACACATTTTCTCATTTACTTTTGGAATTAAACAAATAATCAAAAAAGTTAATTCAAGAATAAACAAAAAAGCAACCATGTTTTTGTGTATGTTCTAAACTCAAATGACCAAAATCACCACCTTTAAAACTTTTTATAAAAATCAATTGACAATAAGCAAAATATTTACTAGACTAGAAACATTGTTAATTTGATGTTCCATAAACACACTCTTGCTCATCTCTCAAAAAAACCAACATCGCCCAATTTCAATAAAAACAACTAAACAAACTACACTAGTTTGACTTGAGAGACAAAAGCACCACTCTGAAACAGCATAATTTAACAAACAAAAAGTAAATCAAAGCTCATCAAACATTTGTGCTGGTGTGTCAAGAGCACCACCTTGGTAAAACAAAAACAGCACTTTTTAACAACAAAATTTCACCGCAAAAATCAATCAAAAAACAGCATTTGCTGGTGTGGCTCAGCGGTAGAGCACCACCTTGGTAAGG
>CAVISZ010000075.1:0-4436 GCA_963645585.1 uncultured Eubacteriales bacterium | reverse complement strand
CTAGATAAATTTCCCATGCAAGCAAAAACAATAATTGCAACAATTAATGTAAATATTATTGTAATAAAATAAAATCCAAATATGAATAAAAGTGTTTTTAAATTCTTTTTGGTGTTAAATCTTTTTCCAATAATAACACCTGCAAACGAGATAGACATTATTGCACAAATTTCAGCCATAATAACCAATGTAATTAATGTGATAAACACACCAGCAGAAATACTAAAACCAGATAAAGAATTATCCAAAAATGTTTTTAATGCAATCATGTTATTGTTGCTGTAAAACATTATAAAAACACACAACAAAAGAGCAACAACAGAAGTAATAATCACAACCAAACTAGAAACATATTTTGAAATTAAAAGTTGTTTTTTTGTAACAGGCAAGGTGTGAGTTAAATAACTTTCATCACCATAAAAATTTTTGTTAAACCTAATTAACACTTGCACAAAAGTTTGAACAACAATGCTTCCCCAAACGGCATACTCAAGAGAAGAAAAAATAATTTTAATAATGTTAAAAATGGCAATGTTATCAAAAATTGCAACAAATCTTGTTAAACATGCAAGACCAACTCCAATTATGTAATAAACAACCAAAAGTTTTAACATCTTTTTTAAATCGTATTTAATAAGATTTCTTTCCATAAACCATACTCCTAAAAATTTCATCAATGGACTTGTTTTCTTTTTGTCTTAGTTTGTCGGCATTTTCTTGTAAAACTATTTTTCCATTTTCAATAATTATAACTTCGTCTAAAATTCGCTCTATGTCTGCAATCATGTGCGTAGAAATAAAAAGCGTTGCATCATCTTCAAAATTCTTTAAAATTGTGTCTAAAATATAATCTCGTGTTGCAGGGTCAACTCCGCCCAAAGGCTCGTCCAAAATGTACAACATTGCATGCCTAGACATAACAAGCACAAGCTGTACTTTTTCTTTCATGCCTTTGCTCATTTTTTCTAAACTTGAGTTTTTGTCTAGGTTTAAGTCCTCTAAAAGTCTTTCTGCCTTTTTTCTGTCAAAATTATCATAAAATGTTTCAAAAAATGTCAGCGCTTCGTTCACGCTTGTAAATATGTGCGTTCAGGCAAATAGGAAATGTCTTTTTTGCTCTCAACGCCAATATGTTTGTCTTCAAAAAGCACCTCGCCACTGCTTACCGTAAATAAATCATTAATAAGTTTAAATATGGTTGTTTTGCCACTTCCGTTTTGACCAATAAGCCCAACAATTTTGTTTTTGCCTAATTTAAAACTAACATTGTTTAAAATTTGCTTATCACCAAAATTTTTGCATACATTTTTAAATTCTAATAAATCAGCCATTCATCTTCTCCTTTAAATATTTTAAAATTTGATTATCATCAAGTCCAAAACCTTTCATTTTTTCAATAAACTCTGTTAAAACTTGGTCAATTTGCTCTTGTTTGCTTTTTATTATTATGTCCGAGTTTTCATTCACAAATTTGCCATTGGTGCGGTCAGTGTAAATAAGTCCCACATTTTCAAGATTTTTTAACGCATTTTGTATGGTGTTTGGGTTAACCTGAAAAATCGCAGATAACTCTCGAACCGACTTCAACTTTTCTCCAGGTGAAATCTCTCCAGATATTATTTGCTTTTTTATAATCTCCTCAATCTGTAAAAATATGGGTTTGTCATTTGAAAACTTGTAACTCATTTAACCTCACTGTGCTACTTGACTAACACAATAATACAATATGTTATGCACTAAGTCAACTAAAATTTCATTATTGTACATTTTTTTTATTATTCTAAATATTTAAAGTACAATAATGATATTTGATTAAATAAATGGTAAATAAAAGTTGTAAAATACCATTGAGAATATTTTTCTGTTATGCTATACTAAATTTATTTGAAGAGGAGATAAGTATGAATATAAAAGAAGTTATAGCATCAAACGTAGGCATTTCTTGCCCAGATGTAGACTTTAAAACATTGGTGTCTGAAAATCTAGACAAAAATATGGGCGATTATTCAATTGCTTGTTTTTCTTTGGCAAAAATTTTGAGAAAATCACCAATTCAAATTGCCAATGACATAAAAGACACTTTTAAACCAACCCCAGTTGTTCAAAAAATAGAAACCATAAATGGCTATGTTAATTTTTTCTTAAACAAAGATTATTTTGTAAAACAAATTTTAAACGAAATTTATCATGATGAATGCTTTGCTCCAGAAAAAGAATATCAAGGCAAAGTAGTGTGCCTAGATTATAGTTCTGTCAATCTTGCAAAATATATGCACATTGGTCACTTGTCTACAACAATAATAGGCGAGTGCTTGGCAAGAATTTATGAAACAGTGGGCTATAAACCAGTGCGTATAAATTACATAGGCGACTATGGCACACCATTTGGCAAAATGATGTACGCCCACTTAACATGGGGCAATTATGAAGAGTTAAACGCTAGAGGCGTAGACTATTTGCAAGACATTTATGTTGAGTTCTGCAAACGTGCTGAAGAAGATGAAACATTAGAAGAACACGCTCGTGAATATTTTAAAAAGATTTGCGATAAAGATGAAAAAGTATATCCAATATTCTTAAAGTTTATAGAAATCTCAAAAATTGAAGCAAAAAGAATTTTAGATTTGTTAGATGTTCATTTTGACTCGTGGAAGGGCGAAAGTTCTTATAGCGATGATTTAGAAATGGTTGTAAAACTTTTAGAAGATAAGCATTTGTTGCAAGATAGCCAAGGTGCAAAAATTGTAGATTTAGAGCAGTATAATCTTGGCGCATGTTTAATTCAAAAGTCTGACGGCACAAGTTTGTATGCAACTCGTGACATCGCAGCAGCAATTGATAGATATAATAACTATCACTTTGACAAAATGGTGTATGTAACTGCAGTGCAACAAAAATTGCATTTCCAACAATTTTTTAAAGTGCTAGAACTTATGGGTTATGATTTTAGCAAAAATCTAAACCATGTATACTATGGAATGTTCTCACTTCCAACAGGCAAAATTGCCTCAAGAAAAGGTAAGCAAGCCGTTTTGGTTGACCTTATGGAATGTGCAACAAACAAGGTTAATGAAATATTAAAAGAACGTAATTTTACAGAAGAAAAGAAAAAAGAAATTGCCAAAAAGATTGCATATAGTGCTTTAAAATTCACAGCAATAAAAACTGAACGTATAAAAGACACTGTTTTTGATATAGAAACTGCATTCAGTTTTGACGGCGACACCTCGGCATATTTGCAATACACTTACGCAAGAATTTGTAGCATTTTAAGAAAAGTTGAAAACATGAATAACTTTGACGATGTTGACTATTCAAACTTAAACTCTGATTGCGTTTCAAATTTGGTTTTAACTTTAAATAGTTACAAAACAGTGCTTTTAAAAGCAATGCAACAACAAGAGCCAAGCATACTTTGCAAATATGCATTAGATATTTGCAAAATATTTAACAAATTTTACACACAAGAACGTGTTGTTACAGATGATGAAAAATCAACAAAAGCAAAAATTTTCTTGCTTTTAAACATTAAAAAAATACTTGCAAATGTATTCCACTTGATTTGTATAGACACAATAGAAGAAATGTAAAACTTTTTAAAAATTTAATCAAAATTGCGTATTTTTATTAAAAATTACTTAAAAAGAGTAGCCAAAACACAAAATCGTTAAAATCAACAAAGATGTAACGAGTTGTGCTTTGGTTATTTTTTCTAAAATATCGCTCACTTTTGTGATTGTCTTTGCTAAGCATGTTTGTTGTGACCGAATTGCTTTCTGCAAAAACATTTATGTACGTTCCGTCAGGCATAGCTTGCAAAAAAACGATTGTTGCTTGGTTTATTAAATTCATGTGTTTCTCCTACAAAAAATAGACATTTGTACATATCATTCTATTTATTTTATCTTTATTGTGTTTACACCTCTCACATTAAACTACATAACTTCATAAGATATATTGATTAAGGAGGGAAAAGATAATGGCGGGAGTAAGTTTAACAAACCAAGTTGACATTGCAGGTGAGTACGGCGACCCAGCTTCACCAATTTCGTTTTCAAGTAACACAGTAACAACAACCATAGTTCAAGGCTTAACAGTTACAAAAACAGCGGATAAAACAAACTGGGTGGATGGTCCATTGCTATACACAATTGTTGTTAAAAACGATTCAGGTAGCACACTTTCAAGCGGTGTTTTGACCGACAATTTAAATGTAGACTTAATTGAGTTTGACTCTACATATGGAGTTAAAATTGATGGCGTAACATCTACAAACTTCACATATAATAGTGGCGAACTAAAAATCAATTTGTCAGATTTAGAAAATGAACAACAAGCAACAATTACATTCCAAGTAACTAAAAAAAGTTAAAAATTATTTATTGAAAAAATATAAAAATAGGTAAAAATTAAAATGTTTAGCATAAGGCAAAAAA
>CAVISZ010000074.1:0-2457 GCA_963645585.1 uncultured Eubacteriales bacterium | reverse complement strand
GATTTAGCATCATTTTCATTATTTGAACCAACTTTTATTGCCTTTATTGAACTATCATCATTTTTTACTAAATTTGCATCGGCTGGGATAGTGTTAACAAAATTTATACTAGTAATATTTACAATAGAGCAAAACCCGTCACTATTCCCGTTCACATCAGTACAAATAAGCTTTTTCCAATTTGAAGCCAAATAAGATTCAGGCACTGCAACATTTCTTTCAAATTGAAGAGACATACTAAACTTTGCACCATTTAGGTCACTTTGACTTAACAAAGAGAAATCTTTAACAGTAAGAACTACAGTTATAGTTGTCATACTCTCTATTGAATTGGATTTATCTTTTAATATTACCTTTGCGTCACCAATATCAACACCATCTTTCTTCATGGCTATTGTTACCACACCATCATCAAAGTTTGTACCATCACTTTTGGTAAGAATTGGTTGATTTGCTATTGTCTGAATATCAAATACAGACTTATTTTGAATGCTTAGCTCAATCAATATGACATTACCATCATCATATAAGTCATTAAAATACAACCCTAAAAGCGATAATTTTGCAGAAGAACTATTATCATTACCAATAGATATTGTGTCTTGTAACAATTTTTGTTTTGTACTATCTAGCGTTGTTCCATTATAACCAGTTATTGATGGCGTTATAGCAACTTGACAATTATGTGCATTAAAACCTATATTTCCTGCTATAGTTAGTGTCGAACTCTTTAGAGAAAATATACCTATGGTAATAGCACAAAAACATAAAATAATAGTTAAAATATTTATAGCTAGCTTAAATTTTAATTTCATACCCACCTCTTCTAAATTATTTACATCAACAAAAGGATAATCTAAATAATGTTCATTTGTCAAGAATAAATTGAATATTATTTAGATTTTTAGTTATAAATAATTTTTTTGTTGTAATAAATTTAGATATTTCATACCCTTTTATTAGGAGAATAAATGAAACTTAAAGAATTGCGTGGAAATACAACCCAACAAGAGATATGCAATAAGCTAGGCTTGTCAGTTAAAAATTTAAGCAATTATGAAATTGGCAGAACTGAACCTGACATAAAAACACTTATTAAACTAGCCAACTATTTTAATGTTAGCTTAGACTACTTATGCGAACGCCCATTTAATAATAACATCGGTTACATTCCTGAAGATAAGCGCAAAGCAGTGCTTGAAATCTTATCTCTTAGTGAAAGGCAAACTCAGCGTGTTTTAGATTTTATCTCAGGTATAAAAGCAGACATATAGTTTTTGACAATATCATATTTGTTTAATAGTTTTATTTTCGCTCATCTTGGGGCGATTTTTTATTATCTCTTGTTTTATTTTTCAATTTTTACAAAATGCTGATAATTTTTAAGAATGTTACAAGCGTGTTTTTACAATTATACAAAGTATGTAAAATGTTCTATATTGACACTTTTTTGTTACAATGGTAACTTAAAATCATAAATTGGGAGGGTAAAAAATTTATGGATGATGATCTGGCGAAGATTACATACTTGCTTAGAGTTTCTGAGCTTGAGGGAAAAGTTAATTATAGAACTATTGCAAAACTTGTTTACAGCATTGACCCATGTCTTTACAAAGACTTTTTTGGAAGCGTGGAAAATGCAGTTACTTACATAGAAAAAGCATTAGACACAGACTTTTCTATCTTTAACAAACACTACTTACATCTTTTGGTGCAAGACGGGAAAATAATTGGCACTGCAGTTATTTACTCAAAAAATGCCGAGTATTTTGAAAATGACGAGATGAACTTAATTAAAAAGCATCACTTGGAACTTTCAAACACATTCGGACATGTTTCGGAATATTACAAAAACTTTATCAATAACAACAAGGGTGTGTACAAACTAGCATCAATTTGCGTTGACGAAAAATATAGAGGCAACGGCTATGGAAAACTGCTCATGAAACGAATTGACGAAGCAACAAATGGCGATACAAAATATTTAACAGTTTTAAGAGAAAATGGAAGGGCAATCAACAACTACTCTAAAACTGGTTACAGCATTGTTAGAGAATTTTGGGACTATTTTGGCGTTCCTGCCGACAACAAAGTTGAAATGGCTCACTGCTATTCAATGGTTAAATCTGCAAAAACTCCAGTTAAGTCAATTATTGAAGTAAAAGATATAAATAACAATAATTTAAAAAACAAAATTATCACAAAACAAGAATATTTTGAAAATATGTCAAAAAACAAAAAGCACTTCGTAATTGCAGGAGATTTTGATGCTCAAGCCATAAAATAATTTGCAAAATTTATGTGAATGTTTTTCTATCTATATATAATAAAAATATTCACATTTGCTAATATTTTACACTAAGATTGAAAAAAACATTAAAAAATGTTTACAAATAAAAATTAAGGATATATAATAAAAATATGAAAATAATTAAAAAAGCTTGCATGGTTATAAGA
>CAVISZ010000073.1:2696-3635 GCA_963645585.1 uncultured Eubacteriales bacterium | reverse complement strand
CTTTTACCTCTACAAAAACAATGCGGTTGCCGTCCTTTGCTATTATGTCTATCTCGCCAATTTTATTTGCATAATTGGTTTCTAAAATTTGATAACCCTTTTCTAGCAGATAATTTTCTGCTAAAGACTCACCTATGTTGCCCTTTACTTTGTTTTCTGTTTTAGAAGATTTAGTTATTTCCAAAGTGTTCTCCTAAGTTTTTTAAAAAAGATTTTCTATGTATAGCACTTACGCCATATTTTTCTAGCATTTGATAATGAAGTTTTGTGCCATAGCCTTTATGTTTATCAAATTGATATTCTGGGAACTTGCTTGACATCTCTTGCATGTAATTGTCTCTTGCTACCTTTGCAAGTATTGATGCACAGGCAATGTTATAACTTCTGGCATCGCCCTTTATTATGGTTTTAAAGTTGCAGTCCAATTTTAAGTTTGCAACATAGTCAACAAGACAAAAATCGGGCTTTATTGAAATTTGCTCTAAACACTTGTTCATTCCAAGTTTTGTTGCCTCTAAAATATTTATTTGGTCAATAACATCTTGGTCTATTGGGCAAATGGCGTAGGCAATTGCAGTTTGCTTGATTTTTTCAAACAACTGTTCACGCTTTTTTGGTGTAAGCTTTTTGCTATCGTTAACCCCATCTATAATTTTTTCACTTTCTAAAGGCATTATAACCATGGCAGTATAGACTGCACCAGCAAGTGGTCCTCTGCCCGCCTCGTCCATGCCTGCAATAAATTTAAAGCCTTGATTTGTTAATTCGTATTCAAATTCAAACATTTGTTTTTCCTTAGTCTAGTATAATTTTGCCTAGTTTGCCCTTTCTAAAATCATCAATAATTGCCATGCAGGTGCGGTCATAATCTGGCTCGGCACCTTTTAAAAGATAATGCTTAAACTCGGCAATATGGTCTAGCATTTCTAGTGGAGTGAG
>CAVISZ010000073.1:0-2686 GCA_963645585.1 uncultured Eubacteriales bacterium | reverse complement strand
GGAGTGAGTGTGCTGTCTTGAATATTGTATTTTTCTTGCAAGTTTGAGAAATAGTGCTTTTTACAAAAAGACAAAAAGTCTATGGCAAGCTCGTTAATATCAACAACTTCGTTTTTGATTGAGCCAATAAAGGCAAGATTTAACGCTGTTTGCTGGTTGGTTATGTTTGGATAAAGCGTGCCTGGTGTGTCTAGCACCTCAAAGCCGTTTTTAAGTGCTAGCCATTGTTTGCCACGAGTTACGCCCGCTTTGTTGCCTGTTATTGTTTTCTTTGCCCCACAAAGATTGTTTATAAGCGTACTTTTGCCTGAATTTGGCACGCCCAACACCATGGCTCTTAAATTAATTTTAAAGCCTTTTTGCTTGTATTTGTTTAATTTTTCTTGGCATAGTGCGGTCATTAATGGCTCAATTTGTTTTATTGCGCCCGACTTTGTGCTATCTAAAAGCAATACTTGCGAATTTGGAGTTTGAAATTTTGGAACAAATTTTGCTAAATCTTGCTCGTTTACCATATCTGCTTTGTTAAAAACATATAAAATTGGTTTGTTGCCAATAATTTTGATAAACTCTGGATTTACACACGATTTTGGAGCACGAGAGTCTAGCACATATATAATCATATCTACGTTTTTTGACTCGTCTTCCATTTCTCTTAATGCTTTGGTCATGTGACCTGGGAACCAGTTAATTTTTGCCATAATTTTGCTCACTTTTTGTATTTTCTAGCATTGAAATTTTAATTCCAACAACGCCGTATTTTTCTTGCTCTTGTTTTGAGTAATACTGCTCCATATCTGTATATACTGCTTTTTCATCTTTTTTATAGCCTAAATCTTGCTTATTAAAACTATTATAAAGGCTTTTAAAACTATCAAACAAATACAAATTATCAACTTTAACAAGCATTTTTTCGCCCGTTTTAAGGTTTGTAAAGACAATTTGGTCGCCTACTTGTATTTGTTTACGCTTTTCATCATAAAGCCTCATCTCGATTGTTTTTAAGCCCGATTTGATGCTTTGAAAAGGTGTATCTTGCAATTTCATTTCGTGTGTCATGTTTTTCTCCTGTTAATTTAAAAGGTCGGGGCGATTCTGTTTTGTTATTTCAAGCGATTTTTGCTTACGCCACTTGTCTATGTTTGCATGGTGCCCCGAAAGCAAAACTTCTGGCACCTCTAACCCCTTAAAGTTTTGTGGGCGGGTGTATTGAGGATATTCTAAAAGATTATTAGAAAAACTTTCCTCAGAAAGCGAGTCTTTGGTTATTGCCCCGTCTAAAAGCCTTATAACCGCATCGGCAAGCACCATTGCAGGCAACTCTCCTCCCGTTAAAACGTAATCTCCTATGGAAATTTCTTCATCTACACAAAGGTCAATTACACGTTGGTCAATGCCCTCGTAGTGCCCACAAACCAAAATAAGATGCTCAAAACTACACATCTCTTTTGCCATTTGTTGTTTAAAAACTTTGCCCCTAGGGCTCAAATATATCACATGCGAATTTGGCGTTTTTACACTTTGTATTGCATCGTAAAGTGGTTGTGGGGTCATAACCATTCCCGCCCCGCCACCATATGGCACATCATCTGTTTTTTTGTGTGCATCCAAAGAAAAATCGCGTATTTGAACAATGTTTATGCTAACCACATTTTTGTTAGTTGCTCGCTTTATAATGCTCTCTTTAAGTGGTGCAAACATGTCTGGGAATAATGTTAAAATATCTAGTCGCATATTTTTGCCTCATCATATTTAGATTTGTTTACAACAACAATGCCCGCGGTTAAATTAACCTTTTTAACAATGTCTTTTACAAACGGAACCATATATTCACGCTTATACTGCTCTATGATTAAAATATCGCTTGCACCAAAGTTTTGAACATCTTTTAAAACGCCAATTTGCTGACCATTTTCATCGGTTACATTCAAGCCAATTAAATCGGTTATCATGTACTCGTCTTGAGGAATTTCTACAAATTCGCGTTTTGCGTAAACATGCGTGTTTCTTAAAAGGTCGGCTTTTTCACGGCTGTTTATGGTGTTAAATTGCAAATATAAATATCCACCCCTAAATGCTTTTTTTGCTATTTTTGTTGGAACATCTTTATTGTTTAAATAAACCTCGGTTACATTTTTTATTATATCATAATTTTGATTTTCTAACTTACATTTAAGTTCGCCCGACAAGCCTTGCGGTCTTAAAACTGTTGCAATAAGAATTTTCTCCATAAAAGCCTCCTTTAAAAACAAATTAATCTAATTTTACCAAAACCGCACAAAAAAAGCAAGGCACTTTTCACGCCTTGCTTTGAAATGTGGAAGATTACCCTGCAATTTGGATTTGGAAAGCTGCACGGACGCCGCAGTCGCCGTACACATAGTTGCTGTAGACATAGCCAAAGTCGTCCACGAAGAACGCGAAATCATCAGTGCCAGAGTCAGGCGAACGATGCCACCACCACGCCAAAGATGAGGATGTGTCACCATTTAGTGCCAAAACATTCTTGTAGTATGTCCGTGTGCTATTACCTTCATAATAGGTATTTACTGAAGCTCCGCCATTTAATAGGTCTAGTTCATCTTCAGAAAGGAGCCATAGTTTTTGTGCCTTAGTGGTTGTGCATGGTCCCTCTTTATTTGTTGAATCTCCATCGTCAGAAATTGTCCTACCATTAATTTGAGTA
>CAVISZ010000072.1:0-3376 GCA_963645585.1 uncultured Eubacteriales bacterium | reverse complement strand
GACCAAACGTCCTCACTTATTTCATGCGTTCGGAGTCGGTACTCTCGTGCGAAGTACACGCTTACGGAGAACAATAGGACTTTTAAAACTCTTTTAATAAAGTCAAATTAATTTATGTTGCCCTGTTGGATTTGTTAGTAGGGGACCCCAAAAATAGTCGTTCTTTTTGGGGAGAGGAAAAGCAAGCCATAAAGCGTATAATTTTGACTTGTCAAAATTGGAGCCAATAGGCTTTGCTTTGACGAAGTCGGTACTTCCAGAGCGAAGCAAACGCTAACGGAGAGCAATAAGATTTTTAAAACTCTTTTAATAAAGTCAAATTAATTTATGTTGCTTGTTTAATTTATAAAAAACAACGCTCCTTTAGGCGTTAGGTTTGCTTATCTGTAAAGCAAATCGTAACACTTAAAAGAGCGTTGTTTTTTCTTTGCTTAGTGAAATTTTGATTAATCAAGTCATCACAGTTTGAACAAACAGCAGTTTTGCTTAAATAACACTTGCTTTGTGTGCATTTTTACAAAACTTCTTATAAAATTTTTACATACATTTTTCATCTTTTGAATTTGTTATATCTGATAATAAATATTCTTTTCTGATACTTTTATATATGTCGGCAATATCTTGCTTTGAAATACCTTCACTATACCAATTAAAATATCTTTTATACATGTCGGTTTTCTTAAACATTTTAAAATCGCAATCTACAGTAAATAAATCTACAACACCTTCAATTTTATCACACATTGGCGAATTTGTTTTTATTCTTTGGAAAGGTGTATATTGAGATATTACATGATAATGACCTTTGTTTGCATTTTCTACCTTTTTAAATCCGTAATCTTCTAAGATTTTGCTTACCATTATTACGCTTTTTTCACAAGTTGGTTCTAAATTGTTTTCTTTTTTAACTTTGTCTGATAAATACGATACAACTTTACAAGCATCTTCCAAAGACATATTTTTTGGTAGTTCAAATGGGCTTGAAATGCCGTAAGTTTGACCAATGCTTATTTCATTAGTTCCATATCTTGGAAATTTTTCTATAGCAACATAGCATAATCTTAAAGTTGGTATTTTTTTTGCATAATTTCCTGCCCCTAAAATAGATGTTTCTCTATCTCGCAAATTTTTCTCTCTTTGTTTTTTCAACTCATCGAGATTTGTTCTTGCAATAAGAGGGAGTTCCTTTTCTTTCTTCTTATTTTTTAAATTTTCAATAATTCCCATATAACCTCCTAAAATTATGAATAGTACAAAACTATGTGATTTTTTTATTTATAGTGCTTACAAATCAATTTGCTTGAGGCAAATCTGATATAAATAAACATCATCACAGTTTGTATAAATCAATTTCATATACAATATATCACAATAAATAACCAATTGCAATATTAATTTTTTACTCGTCTTTAATGATATAACCCCTCAATTGACCTTTGTTTTCCGAAAAATATTTTACTAGTGTGTTGATGATGTCGAATAATGTTGTTTTTCTTGCAAAATTCGACAAAAAGTATAAAAAAATGCTTGCTTTGGTGAGCGTTTTTTCATAAAATATCTTCAGAAAATGAATGTTTTAAAAGGGGAATATTATGAGACAATTTGAAGTGTCTACCGACTCTACTTGCGACCTCTATGCAAACGAGTATGCCGACCTTGATGTTTCTGTTGGCAAATTGAGCTTCACCATTGAAAAAAATGGTGTTTTAAATGAGTATTTGGACGATTTTAAATGCTATGATGACTATGTAAATTTTTATAACGAACTCAGAGCAGGCGGAATCGCAAAAACCACAATTTTAAACTTACAGGCACATATAGATTTGTTCACCGATATGGCAAAACGAGGCGTTGTAAACGCTTTGCATATATCACAAAGCAACGGGCTTAGCCCAACAATTGATAATGCAAGAAAGGCAATCGAAATTGTAAAAGAGCAGTATCCAAATATAAATTACCTTGCTTTAGAATGCAAAACAACCACAATTGGTGAGGGCATGCTTGTTCGACTTGCTTGCAAATTAAGAGATGAGGGCAAAACAAATCAAGAAGCATATGATATTATAGAAAGCGAAAAATTGCACCTTCAACACTTTGTTGTGGTTGACGATTTAATGTATTTAAAACGCGGAGGCAGAATTAGTGGTCCAAAAGCAATTATTGGAACAATTTTAAAAGTAAAACCAATAATTGAATTTACCAAAGCGGGTAAACTTGAAATAACCGAAAAAGTAAACGGAACAAACAAAGCGTTAAAAACAATTGTTGACCAGTTTGAAAAATACACAAAAAATAAATACTTTGATATGGAAATTGTACACACCGACAATTTACCTGTTGCAACGCGTCTAGCCGATATGATAGAAGAAAAATACGGCATTCGTCCACAAATAAGAATTATGGGACCAATAATCGGAGCCCATGTAGGACCAAACGCTGTTGCTTATGTGTTCTTAAGCAATGAAGATAGGAAATATTAATCACAATGAAAAAACATCTCCCTTATGGACTCAATTTGTCACAAGTGACAAATTTACGTCTTATGGGAGTGTTTTTTCTTTTCTACCGACCAAACGTCCTCACTTATTTCATGCGTTCGGAGTCGGTACTCTCGTGCGAAGTACACGCTAACGGAGAAATAATAAGACAATAAAAATTATGAATTAAGATTTATAATTGATGATTGATGAATGATTGCCCGATATTAAACACTTTGAAAATTAAATTCAAGGTGTTTTTTATATGCAACTTTGTTAAAAAGTAAAATAGCGGGAAATATGCGCAAAACCTTTGCTCCCTGTCAGGGGAGCTAAGGTTAGTTAGTGACTAAGATTTTATAGAAATAAAAAGCGGAACAAAAAAATTCCATTTACAACACAAAGGCTTTTAACGCAAAAGCTTGTCAACACGTTTCCCTCACTGCCAAGGGAGGGTGTCATGCACAATGCGCATCACTTTATTCCGTAATTAAAATATTAAATGTCTTATTTTCTTCGTAAGCAATTTCTTCGCATGAGAGTACCGACCACGAACGAATGAAATGAGAGAGTGCGTATGGTCGGTAGAAGAAAAAGCAAGCCCATAAGACGAAAATTTGACACTTGTGGCAAATTGAGTTCAAAAGGGCAATGTTTTTTCGATGACGGGAGGGTTTAAAAATGTTGTTTCAAGCCCTAAAATATGCCTTAAACCACCCCAACTCAAAAAAAGTACCCCAAATTTCAAAAAAATGAAAAAATTAGTTGACTTCTCCCCCCCCCGCGATAAAATGAGTGCGAGGCTAGAGGTAAAGACCTCTTTTGAGCCTCGCAAATAATTTCATAATTATTCGGCAAAGCCGAATTAAAGGGGGAGAATATGAAAAAGAAAAAACTAA
>CAVISZ010000071.1:0-8493 GCA_963645585.1 uncultured Eubacteriales bacterium | reverse complement strand
AAAAATTAATTTAAAGTAAATTCAAAATATTAAAAAATGTAAAAAGCAAGAATAAATATTATAACAAATTTATTTATCTTGCTTTTTTTGCTAGAAAAATTTGTATTTTTAGCGTTTTAAATATACACTTTGCTTACAAAAGCATAAAATTTGGTGTTTGTTGCATACTAATATGTAGTTGACATTGTTTTTAATAATTAAAACAAAATAGTATTAAAATATTCAAAAATAATTGATTTTTTTGTTTGACTTATTAATTATCAAATTGTTACACTATATCAAACTTAATAAGGAGGAGGGTAAAATGAAAAAAATTATTAAGTCTTTATGTTTATCTATGCTAGCAGTTGCATGTGTGCTATTTGCAGCTTGCGGAGGTGCAGAGGTTATTTGGGAAGCTGACTTCACAAAAGGTAATCAAAACATCTTTGGAGTTTATGGCAATGTGGCAGAAAACAAAGAACAAGGTTATGTTACCTTAAGCCCAGAAGAAGGCGAAAACTATTCATCTAGTACATACTTTGGTCAAAACACAGAAAAGAATTTTGCTTGGAACAAAGGTGGAATGACTGTTTCTTTAACTTTGGGAATCAACCATCAAGACCTTGAAGGCAAACATTTGGTTTGGTCTCTTGCTTTAAATGAAACAGATAAAACATATATTACCGAGCTTCCAACTTTCTTTATCGGTGATAGCGAAGGCGTTTACTTCTTGTATAAATTTACAGGTGTAGAAAATGACTATGATGCTTTAAAAAATGATGAAAAAGCAGTTAAATTAGCAGACGGAAAATACACTGTAAACTATACATTCACTGTAAATGACAATGATGAATTACAATTAAAAGTAACTTTAACAAACGCAAGCAATGCAGAAGTTTTCAAATCAGAAAACAATGATGTTACTGTTATTGAACACGAAGGCTACGAAGCAGGCGCTAAAGTTAAACAAGAAAACGTTGCAGGTCTTAGATATTTGTGGCTTGCTCGTGCAAACGCAAGCGTTAATGTTTATGGCTTAAAAGTTACAAAATAACATTTGTTTAGCGGTTAAAAGTTAATTGCGTGTAAAAGAAAAGCGGTGTTTTGTGATGGTACATAGTTGTGCCACACAAACGCCACACACTTAAACAATTAAATAAAAAAACACTCTTAAAGAGCAGTGAAACCTTTCCATGGGTTCACCCCAAAACTCTTTTTGGGTGTTTTTTTATGTTTCTCCTCCTTGCCAAGAGTTGCTTTTAATGTCAAAGCCTGTTTAAACGTTTCCTCCACTGCCAAGGGGAGGTGGCTCACATTTTTTGTAAAATGTGAGTCGGAGGGGTTAAAAACAGTTAAATATATTTTTTGTGACTGAGGCAAAAAGGGTAATGTTTTTCGATGACGGAGGCGTTAAAAGAATTTTAGATTTTTACAAAGTAAATTTTAGTATAAATCTTTAGTTTCGGTCTAAGCATTGAAATTGTAAGAGCCTTAGCTCCCTGTCAGGGAGCTGTCGTGCGACTGCATGACTGAGGGGTTATCATGCCTATTGCCAAGGGAGGGTGCCGACAATTTGGTGTCAAAATTGTCGGCGGGAGGGTTAAAAAAGTATCTTCAATGTCTGAAATCACACTAAAAACACCCCCAACTCAAAAAAATTACCCCTAATTTTATAAAAATAAAAAAATTAGTTGACTTCTCCCCCCCCCGCGATAGAATGCTTTTGAAAGGTGTTTCAAAAGCATTTTAAATTAGTTTCTGCAACTGTTAAAAATATTTGACATCTTACAATAGTAAGAATTAAAATATTATGCGTAATAAATATTTTGTTGCACAAAATAGAGTGGAGGGAAAGATGAGAAAAAGACCAGCATTAAACTTATTTGTAAATATTGCAGTGCTTTGCTTGTGCGTATGCGCCATAGCAATTGGTGTTTATTCTGTTAAAAACGCAAGTTTAAGCGTAACAGGCACAATTGGCTTTGAGGCTCACAACTGCGAAATATTAATTAATGGAACAATGCAGGGCTACGAGTCTAGCGATAACGGCAAAACCACAACTGCTGTAACAAAATATTTTAACGAGACAAACTCTGAGGGCGGTGAAGCATTAACTCTTAAAGAGGGCACATCTAACTCATGGGATTTAGGAACATTATATTTTGATGATTTGCATACAACAGGCTCTAAAGAGGTAAACGATATTATCTTCACCTTTGAAATAACCAACAATTCTGCCTTTTATGTTGATGTAACACTTAATCGTGAAATTATTGAAAATGACCGTATTTTTGTTTATGCACCAAACATTGGCGAAACTTTGTCGCCAAGCACAGCCTCAGAGGGCAACTCAGTGACTTTAACAATGAAATTTCAACTCCAAAGGGACTCAGAAGGCAACTATTCAAGTTTAGGCAGTACAGTTAAATTGTTAACCGACACACCACTTTTAAAATTTAACAAAATAGATGCCCCTGCATATTTGGCAAGCGATTTTGCAACTAAGTTAGCAAGCGGTTTTACAGGGTTTGATAAAGCGTCAATAACAAAAGTAAGTTTTGTTAAAGAACTAAATGCAAGCACTTTAAGTGGCTTTGTTACAGAAAATAACTCACCAAAAGGCGTTTCAGTTGCAGACACAACCAAAACAGACGCAACCGATGTCTTAGGCTATTGGAACTCAACCACCCAAGAGGTAGTAATCTATTCTCCAGCAAGAATCTACGCACCTACAGGTTGTGGTAACATGTTTTCGGGTTATACAAAACTAACAACCACCACCTTTGATAATTTTGACACTAGCAATACAACATATATGAGTAGTATGTTTTCAAGCACTTCAAGTATAGATAGCCTTGATTTGACTTCTTTTGACACATCCAATGTGCAAAGAATGGGGACTATGTTTGGTTATAGTTGCGGTACATCAGAACTTGTGTTAGATTTAAGGAACTTTGATACTAGCAAAGTAACAAATATGTCTCTTATGTTTAGAGAGTTTAATGGTAAACAGATAATTTTTTCTGATAATTCCGGGCAAACTTGTACAAATTTTTCAGATATGTTTTATGGGCTTAAAAATGACTTGCTAACTGAGCTGGACCTAAGATCATTAAATGCTCAAAATGGTGAAAACTTTAGTTGGATGTTTGGAAATAGCTCTGTAACATCAATATATTTTTCAGATAATTTTACAACCAATAATGCTACAAATATGAGTAGTATGTTTTATAGCTGTAGCAAGTTAACGAGTTTAGATTTACACATGTTCGACACTTCAAAAGTTACTACAATGAAAGAAATGTTTGCTGGTTGCAAAAGCCTTTTATCAATAGATGTGTCAACATTTAATACATATTTAGTAAAAGACTTTAGAGGTGTATTTAGAGATTGTTCAAGCTTAACAACTTTAGATCTTAGTAATTTTGATTTTACTAGTGCAGTATACTTTGGGGAAAATGGTAATGGTAGTTATGCTTTTTTTGGTTCATGTACAAATTTAACATCTATAAAATTTCCTACAAAGCAACAAGATAAGCATTTTGGCACAAAAATTACGGATATTAGTGGGATGTTTGTTGGTTGCTCAAAATTACAAACGATAGATTTAAGTGCGTTTGAATTTCCTGACAATTTAACGCATATGGGTAGTATGTTTAGTGGATGTACATCACTAACTCAAATCATTTCCCTTGATAAGATAAACATGTCTAATGTATCAAGTATGCTCAACATGTTTTACAATTGTTCAAAGTTGACAGATTTTAGTTTTATAAATAATTTTAATACATCTAATCTTGTGTATGCTAGTGGCATGTTTTATAATTGCACAAACTTGTCTAGTTCTGCACTTTCAGACAATTTTGATTTAACAAATGTTAAATATGCAATTGATATGTTTAACGGATGTATTAATATTGATTCGCTTCATTTGAATATGCAAAATGTGACGAATATGTCTGGTATGTTCAATAATTGTTCATCTTTAACAAAAATAGACCTGAGTGACTGTGATTTATCTAATGTTACACAAGTGGGCGGGTATTCTAGCGGACATTATTCATATTTGTTTGGTTATTGCTCTAATCTTGAACAAATCATATTTCCTAGCGACACGAACAAATCATTTGTAGGACATGTAAGTAGTTTTGAGCGTATGTTTTATGAATGTAAAAAACTTAAAACAATTGATTTAAGCACTTTTAAATTTACTAGTTCTTTAAAATATATGCACTCTATGTTCACAAATTGCACCGAATTATCAACCATAATTTTTCCTAGTGCAGAAAATATGGATTTGTCATCAGTCACTTCTTATAGCAGTATGTTCGCAGGTTGTTCAAGTTTAACAGATTTTAGTTTTCTGTCAAAGTTTAACACATCGGGGGCTACATCATATCAAGCAATGTTTTCTGGCTGTACTGCTGTAGACAGTATTGACTTAAGCTCTTTTGTTTTTGATAATGTTACTTCTATGCACGAAATGTTTAACGGCTGCACTAATTTAAAACAAATAACTTTTCCAGAAAATTTAAATACAAGCAAATTAACTACAATTTCAGGATTGTTTAAAAATTGTTCAAGTTTGTTAAGCATTGACCTTAAAAACTTTGATACATCTCATATTAAATCATTTGATTCATTATTTAGAGGTTGCTCAAGTTTAACAGAACTAGACCTAAGCAGTTTTGATACATCTAGCATAACTAGAATAGATGGTATGTTTAATAATTGCAGTAAGGTAAAAACAATATATGTAGATTCTGCAAAGTGGGGAGTTCCGACATCTATTCAATCAAGTAATATTTTTGATGATTGTACCTTATTAGTTGGTGGTTACACTGCAAGCCCAACAATTTACAACTCATCACATAGGACCGCACTTTACGCCCGCATAGACGGCGGACCTGACGCTCCAGGTTATTTGACTGACATTAAAGCCAAGCCTTCGGCTTGATGAGAAAGGGAAGAGTGTTATTTGGCTATAATTGCTTTTACAGGTTTAAAAGGTTTGCTGTTTGATTCATTCATTTTAAAAATTTTGTAAAAGTAAATTATTCCAAACATTCCAATCAGTGGGTATAAATACTCTACAATTTTTCCAAAATTTAACAAACTTAATACAACAACAATCACAAGCATAAGCAGTGAGTTGTTGTATTTTTTGTCACCTTTAAAATATTCTTTTAATGATGTAAGGCAGGTGGCATGCGTGGTCAAAATTGCTCCAAGCAGAATAAAGGCAAACACAATGCTAAATGCAGGACTTATTGCAATTGCAATTTCGGCAAATGGCATTTCGCTGTAAGCAAGTCTTGGGTTAAACATAAAGCACAAAATTCCAAGAGCAATCAAAACGCAAATAATTGCAGAAACCAAAATACTTACTTTTGTTCGTTCTTTTTTGTTTAATCCATTTCCAAGTTTTATAATCAAAAACGAACTAAAAAAGGTGTTTTGCGAGGCGTACACAATTGTCAAAAAGGGAAGAGGCAAAATATTACTTATTCCAAAACTTGTGCTAAAATTTCCAGAATTGAAAGAACAAATGGAGTTAAATATTACGCAAATAATAATCAATGGCACAACAAGATTAGAAATAAGTTTAAAGCCATTAAATGATGTTTTTAATAAAACAATTGTAATAAATAAAGCAATCATAAAAAATATCAGTTTGTTTCCGCTTGGCAAATATGTTGCAAACAACGCAACAAGCCCCGAAAACATTGCACTCGTGTGTATCAAAAATGTCAAAAACAAACCAATGTCAAGAGGGTTAAATTTAAGCCCTAAAAACTTTTTATCTTTGCATAAAAATTTGTTGCTTTTTTTAAGTTCAAAGTTGCTTTCATGTTCGCCAAATTTTAAATAATTGTAAATAAAAAAAGTCATGCAAACAAAAAGAGGAATAACAAACAAAATTGACAAAATTCCATATTTTGCAAAATACTCAAATATTTCTTTGCCCGAAGCAAAACCTGCACCAATAATGGCGCCAATAATAATAAAAGATGTTTTAATAACTTTCATATTTAATTCCTGTAAAAATATATTTGCGTCATATTTTTAAGTGTGCTTTTGTGGGCTAAAAGCATGCACTTTTCGCTCTTAATTACAGTATATGTTGTAGCTTTTATCAAATATGTTCCTCTTTTATGCTCTTTGTTGTTTTGTTAAAAATTGTTTCCTTAAAATTTGCAAAGTGCCATTTTAAATATTTTAATGTTTAAAAATTGATAAATAATTATTTTTTATAGATAAAATAGAAGCATTTAAAGCACTTAAATTGTTAAAATTAGACAATTTCTTTGATTTTTATTTAATAATAATGCCATAATAAAAATATGGAAGAAAAAATAATCTTGTGGCTACAGTCGTTTTCTACAAAGTTTTTAGATGTATTAATGCAAGCGGAATCATATCTTGCAAGTTGGATAGGAACTTTGTGTGTATTTTTAGTGATTTTTATTTTTGTAAACAAAAAGTATAGCCTTTGTTTTGGTGCGGGCTTTTTGATAACTTTAGGCGTAAATTATTGCATTAAGGAAATTGTTGCAAGACCAAGACCATATGTCGCCAATCCTGAAATTGTGAACAAACTTACAACAATAGGAAAGAGTTTTCCAAGCGGGCATAGCGTTAGTGTTATGTTTATGGTTTTAACAGTTTTGTATTTATTCCATTTTTTACACAAACAAGGCAAATTAAAAATTTATGGCAAAACATGGTTTAAAATTCTTGCATATTCTCTTGGTGTAATTTTTATAATTTTAACTGCCATATCACGCATGTATTTAGGGCAACATTACTTAACAGACATAATTGCTGGGCTTGCACTTGGTGCCATTGGGTTTGTTGTAACATGGCTCCTTGTGCGTAAAAAACTTGTAAAAAGCGAGCAAATGTGATATATTACTTAAAAACTAACTAAAAGAAGATAAATTTTATGGAAATAAAAATGACATCAAATAGCGAGGCTTTAACTCGTGAAATAGCAAAAAAATATGCCCTAAGCATTAAATCACCATGCGTTATATCGCTAACTGGAGACTTAGGTGCGGGCAAAACAACTTTTGCAAAGGGCTTTGCCGAGGGCTTTGGCGTAACCGATACTGTTACAAGCCCAACTTTTACAATAATGAATGAATATCAAGGCTCAAAAATGCCTCTTTATCATTTTGACATGTACCGCCTTGCATCAAAAGAAGAAGCAATTAATTGTGGCTTTGAAGAATACTTTGACTTAACCAAATTAAAAGGCGTTGTGCTTGTAGAATGGGCAGAAAATGTAGATGGTCTTTTGCCAGCATTGCATATTGAAGTAAAATTCAAAAAAGTAGACGAAAACACGCGAGAAATTTCAATTGGCGTAAAAGGTTGGGTTAAATAATGAACATTTTATGCTTAAATACCTCATTTTCAGAAACTTATGTGGCAGTTAAAACCAACCAAAATGTAAGCGTTAAATCAATGGATAGTTCGCTAAAACAGTCCGAAAATGTTTTGGGTGCGGTTGACGAGTGCTTGTCAAAAACTAACATTACACCTAAAAATTTGGATGTTATTTCATGCGTAATTGGTCCTGGGTCGTTTACTGGAATCAGAATAGGTGCAAGCCTTGTAAAAGGAATTTGTATGGCGTGCCCAAATATCAAAAAAATTGCTATAAATTCGCTTGATTTGCTCGCATTTGAGTATATTCAAACCTATGCTCCAAACGATGATTTTAATGTTGTTTTAAATGGTTTAAGTGGCAATATTTTTATGTGCAAGTATAACAAAGACGGGAAGGAACTTTTGCCTTCTTGCATGCTTTTTGGTGATGAAATTAACACCTTAAAAGGAGATATTGTTGGCTTAAAGGAAGAGAATTTGGATATATGCAACAAGTTTGTAGAATTTGATTGTAATAATTTGCTAAAATTCACTTTGCAAAAAATTGACGCACAGGAATATTCTGCAGATTTTGTGCCATTATATTTAAGAAAATCTCAAGCAGAGGCAGAATTGGATAAAAAGAATGGAAATAGTTAAACTTAGTGTAAACAACATAGATGAAATTGCAGATTTGCTAAAAGAACAACTAAAAAGTGAAGCGTGGTCAAAGGACCAAATTTTAAGTTCATTTAACTCGGGTGCAACTTCATTTTTTGGTATTTATGACAATAATGTTTTAATATGTGTTGCAAGCATACTGGTGACCGTTGACGACATCAACCTTTTAGATATTGCAACAAAAGAGGAGTATAAAAGACAGGGTTATGCTAAAACTCTTTTAAACTATGTAATTTCTTTAAAAACTCCCAATCAATCTGTATCTTTAGAAGTAAAGTCAAAAAATATACCCGCAATAAATCTTTATAAAAGCGTAGGCTTTAAAACTTTGCATACGCGTAAAAGGTATTATAAAGACGGAGATGATGCGTGGTGTATGTTTATAGAAAAAATGTTGCCCTAGGGTGCAGATTTGCCGTAAACGGCAAATCGTAGCACTTAGCGGGCACATTTTTT
>CAVISZ010000070.1:0-7961 GCA_963645585.1 uncultured Eubacteriales bacterium | reverse complement strand
AACAAATAACCTTTTTATTGCAAACACATGTGTAACAGTCATCAAAAAGCACATCAGAATTTACCAAAGTTGTGCCAAATTCCACAATATTTTTTGTGTTTTTTACTATCAAAATTGTATTTGTGCCTTTAAGTAGCGACAGTGCATCTTTGTGCACAACCTCATTGCCTGCCTCAGCCATTTGGCATGCAGTTTTATAATTTAAAATCGGCAAAGCCGTTGCACCGTTAAACATATTAGGGTTTTTATCAAAAACACCATCAACATCAGTGTAATTTTCATACACTTCCGCATTTAAACATTTTGCGAGAATTGCACCTGTAATGTCTGAACCACCCCTAGAAAAGGTTTTTATTTTGCCACTTTTTGTAGCACCATAAAAACCGCCAATAACATATTTTTTACTAAAATCAAGCTTTTTTAAGCGTTTTTGCGTCTTTTTTAAGCAAATTGTGCCGTTATTATTAAAAATTATGAAATCTTTTGCATCTAAAAATTCTAAATTCAAATATTTAGCATAAACCATAGCACTTAAATATTCGCCCCTAGAAATTAAATAGTCTTTTTTTAACACATTCGAATCAATCATGTTTTGTAGCGTTAATAGTTCTTTTTTAAAAGAAACTTTGCATTTAAGTTTTAAAGCAAAGTTATAATACATAGCAAAAATAGACTCTAGCTTTTGTTTTGCTAGAGTTTTATTAGTTTGATATATGAAAAAACATTCATATAACTCGTCAGTAACTTTGTTTTTGCGCTCTTTACTTTTCCCAAGTGCCGAAACAACCACAAATTGCCTCGAAACGCTTGAATTTACAATGGTTTTTATGTTATTTGCACACGTTATGCTAGCAACGCTACTGCCACCAAATTTGCAAATAATCATGTTTTTAAACCCATTAACTTATCAATCTCTTTATAAAGTACACTTGCGTTGGCGTCTGTCATTTTAGTGAGAGGCAACCTTAAAATGTTTTTGCATAGTCCCAAATAGTTAAGCCCTGCCTTAACAGGAATTGGATTAACCTCTAAAAATATTGCCTTGTTTACGCCCTGAAGTTTTGACTGCAATATGAACATCTTTTCATATTTTTTATCTTCTGCCAACTCAAAAATTCTTACACAAAGGTCAGGGAAAACATTAGAAACCACCGAAACACAGCCACTTCCGCCCATTGCGTAAAATATTGCATTTAAAGAGTCCTCTCCTGAATAAATAGCTATTTCATTTCCACATTTTTCAAAAATATCTAAAATTTGCGATATATTTCCGCTCGCCTCTTTAATTCCGCACACATTTTCAAGGTCGGCAATCTTTTTCATGGTCTCGGGCAATATATTTACTCCCGTTCTGCTGGGAACATTATATACAATAATTGGCAAGTCGCCCGCATCGTTTATTGCTTTGTAATGCTCAAAAAGTCCATTTTGTGTGCATTTGTTGTAATAAGGCGTCACAATCAATGCGCCGTCCGCCCCTAAACTTTTTGCTTGTTTATAATTTTCAATTGCCACTAAACTTGAGTTTGAACCACAACCCACAATCAATTTTGCGTCATTTTTTATTGTTTTTTTAGCAAATTTAATAATTTGTTCCCGTTCTTCTTTTAATATTGCGGCTGGCTCGCCCGTTGTCCCCAAAACAACAATCGCCTGCACGCCGTTTTTTATTTGCCTTTGCAACATAACTTCAAATGAGGTGTAATCTATGCCTCGCTCATTAAAGGGCGTTACAATTGCGGTTGCAACACCTCTAAACAATTCTTTTTTCATATTGTTTGTTTATGCAAGCAAATTAAATTTTGTGTATAGAATTTTTTAAAGCATTTTGTGTAATTTTGTATTTTTTAACTTTTTTATAAAATTATGTAAAAAATAAGGCTGTAATAAGATTTTTTCTCACATAGCCTTGTTTTTATTAATATTTATTATTAATTGATTATTTTTGCCTATCTTTATTTTTTAATTTACATAAATGTTTAATTTTCGTTTTTAATACTTTTTCTTAACTTATCAACTTAGACTAATTTATTGGTCCGCTAGCGGAATCATATAATAGCCCTGATCGTATCCACACATTGGGCACATTTTTGGCGCTTCTTTTAATTCTAGCTCAGTGCCACAATTTGAGCATTTCCATTTATTGATTTTTGAGGTTTTATAAAGTTTGCCAGCAGACATCTTTTCATACAACTCTTTTAAAAGCATATAATGACAGTGTTCTATTTGAACAACATAATGAAAACACTCTGCAACATCTTTAAAGCCCTCTTCCATTGCAACTTTTTCAAAAACCTTATACACCTCTTGATTTTCGTGGAGTTCGGTCTCGCTCTCCATTTTTAAAGACTCTGGCAAAACATAATTTGTAAATGGCAACCCTGCACAAATTTCAATGTTTTTGTATCCGCCATTTTTGCAATCAGTCGCCTTGCCCGTTTTGCCTTTGTTTAAAATAAAATCATAAAAAACTCTAGCGTGCGCCATTTCGTTTTTTGCTAGCATTTTTAGTGTGTTAGATATAAAACCATATCCGTTTGCTTTTGCATCTTTTGCCATAAATTGATATCTGGCACCCGCAGTGCATTCAGCAACAAACCCTCTTGACAAATTTTCTTTTGTTTTGCTTTTATCAAAATCCATATTTACTCCTTTTACAAAGGTAATTTTTGACATGTTTTTGACAATTAATACAAAACAACTTTCAATTACAACAATAAAACTATAGGTAAATTAAAAAAACAAGGCTTTTGTGCTCGATTTTGCAACCTTTTTCCTTGTTTTGGTTATTTTTTATATGGTTAATTATTTTCAACTACATTCAAAAAATTATTTAAGCAACTCCTCTAACTTTTTTTTAGTTCTGGAAATAGCATTATCTATAGACTTTGTATTCTCTCCTAAATTTTCTGCAATTTGAGCATACGATAGCCCCTGCAAATACAAAACTAAAACTCGTTTTTCTTTTAGAGACAAATTTTCATTTATAAGCTTGTTTAACTCGTTTTTTTGCTCCTCCGCCAAGAGAGCGTCCTCTGGGTCAGAAAAGTTTGACGGAATATACAAATTAATTTCATCTTCCTCAACATATTTTCCATCAACTAAAACTGCCCCCTGATTGGTTAAAGACAAGCTTTCGTTTAACATTTTATTTTTCAACCTGTTTGCTTTTTTAACCGCAGATTGCACGGCTCTTGTTATGCAAAGAGTTGCAAAAGATTTAAAACTAGAACCATTGCTTCCGTCATATGTTCTGCATGCAGAATAAAGACCAAGCATAGCTTCTTGTAAAATATCTTCGCTTTCTGCCCCCACCAAAAAGTACGACCTTGCAATTTTGCTAGCAAGCGATTTGTACTTACTCAGCAAATAATCTAGCGCCTTTTCGTCACCTTTTTTGTACAAGTTTAAAACTTGTTCATCGGACTGTTTAGAATACAAAAAGCACCTCCTTTTAGGCAAAAAATTATCATTTTTTTGCCAAATTTTGTTATTTTTTTGTATTTTTTTGTAAATTTTTGATGTTTATTGACTAATTTCGCAAATTGATGTCAAATTGCATTTTAACCTCTTTGACGCAAAATTTCGTAAACAACAACCGCGGTTGCCACACTTGCATTCAAACTGTTTACCTTGCCTTTTAGTTTTATAGAAACAACATCATCGCAAAGTTCTCTTGTAAGTTTGCTTACGCCCTTGCCCTCACTTCCAACAACAATTGCAATTGAGCCTTTTAAATTAGCGGTGGTCATTTCTTTTCCTCCAGTCTCTAAACAATATATCCAAACGCCTTGTTTTTTCAACTCTTCAATGCAACGATTAATGTTGCCAACCCTTGCAATAATTGTGTTTGCCGTTGCACCTGCACTTGTTTTAACAACCGTATCATTTACTGCACATGCCCTATGCTCTGGAATTATAATGCCATGCACTCCCGCACACTCTGCCGTTCTAATTATAGCACCAAAATTGTGAGGGTCCTCTATTCCGTCTAAAATTACAATAAATGGGTCCTCATTTACGCTTTTGGCTTTTGCTAAAATATCTTCCACTTCGCCATATTTAAAATCGGTTGTGTCACAAATAAAGCCTTGGTGACGATTATTTGTTTTCTTGTCTAAAACATCTTTAGATACAAAATCAATTCTAACCCCTTTATCTTTTGCAAGCTTTATTATTTGATTGCTTGCATTATCGCTTAGGTTGTTTTGAACCATTAATTTGTTTATTGTTAAATCATTTTTTAATGCCTCTAAAACGGCATTTTTACCTTCAATTATCATCTTTTTTATTTCCTTTTTAGTGCCATAGCACAAATTTTAATCTTTTATAATCACCCTTTAAATATAAGTAACCAACAAGCGCCTCAAAAGCAGTTGCCTTTTTGTAAGTTTCTATGTCGCTATTTTTTGCAATATTGTGAGTTTTTGCATTTCTTGCCCTGCGGACAATATCAAGCTCGCTCGGCAAAAGTTCTGCAATTAATTCGTCAAGTTTTTTTGCTTGGCTTTTTGCATTGCAAAATTTTGCACTACTTATGTGACATTTATTCACCAAAAGGTTGCTATTTTTAACAACTTTGTCTCGAACATAAAGGGTATGCACCCCATCACCAATAAAAGCAAGCACAATAGGATTTACCTCTTTAAACTGCTCCTCAGTAAACGGCGTACAAAAAATGTTTTCAAGTTCAGTCATTTTTGTTTCCTTTGTATATATTGTAAAGTGTTTTTATTTTTTTTACAATACATTTTTTTAATTTTAAAAAAATCTCTAAAAAACTCTTTCCCCTTTTTACTAAACACCGCAAAACCTACTCTAAATAACCTTTTTAAACTTTTGATGCCGTTTTATGAATTGTTATCCACATTTTAGCCTTGCATAATTATTGCACAAGACATTTGTTCTATTTTTTAAACCAAGCAAGTTTGTTCGTGGTTTAAACACCAATAATAAAGGAAATGCAGACGATTAAGACAAGTTATCCACATTTCCACATGTAAATGTTTATTCATTTTGGTTAATAATTATTCAGATTTTATGCAAAATTAAGCCTTTGGGGATAAATAATTAAGAGTTATCCACATTTCCACAATCAACTTCAATTTTTATTCAAAAAATATTGTATTTTACTTGACAACACAATATCTTGTGTTTTTTGTCATAAAAAGTAACATTATGTCGAATATCTAGCACCATAGCCATTTGCAATCATTTGCATAAAGGCTTAAGTCTTGGCAAGTTTTTGCCTCTTGGGTATTTGTTTGGGGTTTGTTTTATCTTTTTTATCACAATGTTTTCTCTCTTAGAGTCAATTTCTTCAACAAAAACCTCTTGCACACTTTCCATCTTGCCACCTAAAAGGTCAATCGCATATTCCGCCTCTAACAGTTCTTGGTTTAAATTTGCACCTTTTAATGCCACAAAAATTCCATTTAGTTTTACAAACGGCAAACAATATTCACTCAAAGTTGTAAGATTTGCAACCGCTCTTGCAATTGCAACATCAAATTTTTCTCTGTTTTTTAACGCGTAGTCCTCCGCTCTTTCATGCTTTGCGCAGATGTCTTTTAAGTTTAAAGCAGAAATAACATCTTGCAAAAATAAAACTCTCTTGTTTAAACTATCTAGCATTGTGATATTTAAATCAGGACGTAGAATTTTTAAAGGAACGCTTGGAAACCCTGCACCTGCACCAACATCTATAACGCTTGCATTGGCTGGCAAAAGTTTTGCACACAAAACGCTATCTAAAATATGCTTTATTGCAAACTCAGATTGTGCAGTTATTGCGGTTAGGTTAAATTTTTGATTTGTTTCCACAACCATGTTGTAAAATTTGTCAAGTTTTTCTAATGACTCCTCAGTGTATTCAATGGAATATTTTTTAAAAAGTTTTTTCAATAAATCTTTCATTAATTGGTTTCCTTTAAAGACTTCAAATAAATTATCAAAACTGAAATATCTGCGGGGCTAACCCCCGATATTCTTGACGCCTGACCAACGTTTAGCGGTTTAATTTTGTTCAACTTTTCACGTGCTTCCATTCTTAGCCCTTTAAGTTCCATAAAGTCTATATTATCTGGAATTAAAATCGCTTCTTGTTTTAAAAGTTTTTGAATATCCTCAGCCTCTTGAGCAATATATCCCTCATATTTTGCCTCGGTGTTTACATACTCTAAAACGCGTTTAGAAAAGCCGTTAAAGAGTCCGTAATATTCGTTTACATCAAAAATTGAAATATTGCTACGCTTGATTGCTTTTAAAACGGTCATGCCCAAAGTAGGCTCTGTTTCACCACATTTTTTGAACATTTCTTTTAAAGTATCATCAAGTTTTAACTTTGTGTTTAAAAGTTGGCTCACTTTTTTAACTTGTTCTTGTTTATCTTTAAACCTATTGTATCTTTCATCGCTAACAAGCCCTACTTTTCTGCCTATTTCTGTTAGTCTAACATCGGCATTATCTTGACGAAGCACCAAACGATATTCCGCACGAGATGTCATCATTCTGTATGGCTCGTTTGTGCCTTTTGTAACCAAATCATCAATCAACACGCCTATGTATGCCTCGTTGCGTTTAAGCACCAATTGAGGTTTTTGTTCAAGTGCAAGACCTGCATTTATTCCCGCAATTATGCCTTGAGCGCCAGCCTCCTCATATCCGCTAGTGCCGTTAACTTGCCCAGCAAAAAATAGGTTAGAAACAAACTTGCTCTCTAGCGTTGGCTTAAGCTCGGTTGCGTCAATTGCGTCATATTCTATTGCGTAAGCATCACGCATTATCATGGCATTTTCTAAGCCTTTTATGCTTGCATACATAATTTTTTGAACATCAACAGGCAAAGAGGTAGAAACGCCTTGGACATAAAACTCGTTTGTATTTAAGCCCTCAGGCTCCAAAAAAAGTTGATGTCTTTCTTTATCGGCAAAACGAACAATTTTGCTTTCTATGCTTGGGCAATATCTTGGTCCAACCGAAGAAATTTCGCCATTAAACATTGGAGCCCTAGACAAGTTGTCTAAAATTATTTTGTGAGTGTCGGCATTGGTGTATGTTAAAAAACAACTTGAAACATTTTTAGGAGTAGACTCGCTTAAAAAACTAAAACTTTGAATGTCATCGTCACCCTTTTGCTCTTCCATTTCGGCAAAATTGATTGTACGCCCGTTCATTCTTGCAGGAGTTCCCGTTTTAAAACGCAAAATTGTATGCCCTAAATTTTTTATGCTATCGGTTAAATCTTCAGCCCTAGAAAAGCCATTTGGACCCACATTCTTGCTATATTCGCCAATGATAATTCTACTTTTCAAATACACACCCGTTGCAACAACAACAGCGTCTGCAAAATATGTTTCACCCTGCTCGGTCAATACGCCAACAACTTTTCCATTTTCGGTCAAAATTTGCTTGGCTTCTGCTTGTTTGATAAACACATTAGGCTCGTCTTCTAGCACTTTTTTCATGCGGTTGTGATATGCCTGCTTATCCACTTGAGCACGCAAAGAATAAACGGCAGGACCTTTGCCCGCATTGAGCATTCTTATTTGAATGCTTGTTGCATCGGTGTTGACGCCCATTTCTCCGCCCAAAGCATCAATTTCACAAACCAAATGTCCTTTAGCGGTTCCACCAATAGAAGGATTGCACGCCAAAAAAGCAATAGCGTCTAGCGATATTGTTAAAAGCAAAGTTTTGTGACCTTTTCTTGCAAGTGCAAGGCACGCCTCACATCCAGCATGCCCCGAGCCAATAACTATGGCATCAAATTTATCATTCATTTTTATTCTCCGTATAATCGTAAAATTGTATCACACTACGCCCTTAATTTCAACACTTTGGGGCAAAATACTAAAAGTTTGTTAATTGCTTACTTCGCTTTTTACACTCGCCCGCAAAAAACAAAAAAACCACTCGTTCAAAAATATTATAAAATTTTTATAAATTTTAAGAAATTTTAT
>CAVISZ010000069.1:0-2937 GCA_963645585.1 uncultured Eubacteriales bacterium | reverse complement strand
TTACGGCTTGCTTTTCCTCTCCCCAAAAAGAACAACTCTTTTTGGGGTCCCCATATATTTTGCCACTCGTGGCAAATTGAGTGCATAAGGGCAATGTTGAAATTATAATAATCTTTAATTAAAAAATATTATTGTCTTATTTTCTTCGTAAGCGACTACTTCGCACGAGAGTACCGACTTCGTCAAAGCAAAGCCTTTATAGCTTCAATTTTGGCTTGCCAAAATTATTCGCTTTTCGGCTTGCTTTTCCTCTCCCCAAAAAGAACAACTCTTTTTTGGGGCCCCATAAATATAAGTGAGGACGTGTGGTCGGTAGATAAGAAAAAATGTGCCCGTCAGATGACGATTTGTTGCTTGCAACAAATCAAATCCAACAGGGCAACATTTTTTCTGAGGGTATCATTTTTTCTGAGGGCATCATTTTTTCTCAAGTCCTATGTCGCCTTCTTCACCCTTGTTATTATTATACCTATTAAACTCCTTAATGTACTCATCGGACTCTTTGTATTTTGCTTCATTTTCAAGGTCTTTTTCCTTTTGAATTGACTGTTCGAGTGTATACTTAGAGTTTGCAAGTTCCGCTTGTTTAGACTTTAAAACAAAGGTCTGAATAACACCAGTTAAAAACAACACAACTGGAATGATAATCAAAACCACCAACATAAATTTAATTGTTTTTGTCTGCTTTAGCATTTTTCCGTTTTCTCCAAATTCTTTTGTTCAACTTTTTTAATAGATTATAGCACGATAAATATATTTTAGCAATAAGTTTTCCGAGTGTAAATCTTTCAACCACAAAACTAAACAGAAAACACACAAGCGGGAAAAATCTTATGGAGCCAAAGTTAAACTTTAAATTTACCAAAAACAACAACCCCAAACACGCACTTGTCTCCAAAAAATCTAGTATAACACAGGGAATTTTTTTGTTTAAAAACAAAAATTTAACAAAGTTTCCAAGGTCAAAAATTAGTCCCCCCACCAGCCCTAAAAGCAAAAATATCACAAGTAGCGTTGGCTGATTTAATGTCTCGTTCAACATTGTTATTTAAACAACCTTTTAAAAAAGCCCTGCTTTTCTTTTTTTCGCTCATATTTAAAACTATCAAACTCGCCCGTTAAAATCAATTCGCCCGTCTCAACCGACAATTTTTCCGCCTTTAAATTGCTTCCCTTTACAACCAAAACCTCACCTGCAATAACAACGCCCGCATCGGTTTCTGTAAGGTTAATAACATTCTCAACACCGTTTAGTTTTAAGTAATTTCTATTTTCAAGCAAAACAGTCTGCTTTTTGACCTCTGTCATAACAACCCCTTTTAAAGCGTTTTTAGCCTCAATTAGCACATTCTGGCATATTCTTTCTATTTTATACGTCCTACCGCCAAAACATCGCCTCTAAAGGCTTAAAAACGCAAAACAAAAAAATATTTGCTTATATACTAAATCTATTTATTAAAAAACAAAAATATGATAAAATTGAAATCATGAATATAAAATCAATAATAGACGCAGTTTTTCCCGTTGGTTATGCCTGTATAAATTGTGGAAAAGAAATTTTTGATGACGAGTTATTGTTATGCGACTCGTGCAAAAAGGAGCTTCCATATTTAATCGGCAAACTATGCTTGCACTGCAGTGAGCCAATAACTGGCAAAGGGAAATACTGTTTACACTGCAAAGGCAAAAAATTTGACTGTGACAAAATTGTCTCACCCTTCAAGTATGATGGACTTGCTAAAAAATTTATCGTAGGGTTAAAGTACAACAACAAAAAGTATTACGCACAAAGCTTATCAAACTACATGGCAATGACTTTTGAAAAAGAGTTTCTTCCATGCGACATTGTCACATGCGTACCTGTTTGCGACAAAAGACTAAAAGAGCGTGGCTACAACCAAGCAGAAATTTTAGGCAAGTATTTTGCAAAAGCGATAAACAAGCCATTTTATCCAAACATCTTAAAACGTGTAAAAGAAACACCAACTCAAACTAAGCTTACATTTACCGAAAGACAGAAGAACATGGTTGACGCATTCAAGGTTATAGAAAAGAATATAACAGCGGACAAAGTTATTGTAATTATTGACGATGTTTACACAACTGGTGCCACAATAAAAGCATGTGCAGTAAAATTAAAGCAAGCAGGAGCAAAAGCAGTTTATGCGGTAACCGCAGGTCACACGATTCTCAAAAAAGAAGAAAACAAAACCAAGCAAAAATCAAAAAACAAAAGCGTTCCTTTATAGCAAAAAAGGAATGCTTTTTTTATTGTCACATTATAGGCAAACACCACTAAAAAAATACCCCACATTTTACATAAAAATATACACTCAATTTTATCAATAAAAACGCTCCAAATAATTCACGTCTAATAGGTGAATATTTACCCAAAATTTTACCTTCAAAAATACCCACAAAAATTACCTTTTATATCTCTCTCATTTACCCTAATTTTTATCCCCCATTTTTCCACCCAATTTACCCCAAATGTGAACAACTTTATACACAGTGTTGTTACTTTGTGGATAACTTTGTTAATTAACACAAATATTTTCAAAAACAGTATAAAAAACCACCAGATAATACAGGCAATTAAAAAGGCAAAACAGTTAATTTTGGTGGATTTGTGGATAATTTCTCTTCATTTATTCACAAACTTATACACAATCATTTATACAACATAATGTGTACGCACCCAACCCACATATACAATTTAAAGTGTTTCTTGCAACTTATCCACTTTTACACAGTGCTTATTATTAATAATATTATCTAAAAATAAAAAATAAATAAATGAAGTGGAAAACACTTCAAATAAAACCTTTAAAAGTCAATTATTGCTCTTAATTTTGTCAATAAAAATAATGCAAAAAAAGCGAAAAAAATTACCAAATTTACTTGACACAACCACTTGACAAAAAATAACTAAAAAAG
>CAVISZ010000068.1:0-4362 GCA_963645585.1 uncultured Eubacteriales bacterium | reverse complement strand
ATTATCAGAAGACACTTATGAAGATATATCTGCTAGAACAGTTGACGAATCATATAAAGTAAACTTCTCAAATGACTATGTAACAGATGGCAAACTAGCATGTAAGTTTGAAAGTAAATTCTGGCTTATTAATCACGCAGAATTAGGCTTACTCACCAATCAATCGCTAGGAATAGATGATTATAGAACACTGACAAAAGCATTTGGAATAAATGCCCAAAGCGGGTCTTCAGACGGATATGGTGGTAGCTGGTGGCTGCGTTCTCCTCTCACTGGTTACACCACTCTCGCGCGCGTTGTCTTCAACGGTGGCCGTTTCAATACCTACGATGTGAGCTACTACTACGGCGTCCGTGCAGCTTTCCAAATCACCCTTTAAAATAAATGATTGAAAGAATTATGAATTAAGGCGACCTTGTGTGAAGCTTTGTAGCGTTAAACAACACGAATAAAGGTAAATAAATTAACAATTCGTTTTTAATAAATTCAAATAAAATTTTACCCGCCACAGCCTATCAGGCATAAAATTAAGCAAATAGCACATGCAAAAAATGCGTGTGTTATTTTTTGCAATAAAAATATTTTTGTTGGAACAATATCTTTTAAAAAGGCGCGGGCTTGCAAAAAGGTAGAAATGCCACCAAACGATATAACAAAAGTGCAAAGGCAATACGAGGCAAGTTTAGAGAGAGGCACAGATGAGAGCATTAAACATCCCTTTGTTATTTCACCAAATCCGCTAAAAAGAGCGGTTAAAAGGTCGCGGTTTATTCCTGTTTTAGAAATTTGAGTTATAGCAAAGTCAAAAACTACATTGTTGGTTAAAACTTCTAAAAAAACAAAAGTAAAACAAATAACTCCGCCAATCAACAAAATGGAGTTTATGGACGACACCACACTTGCCGAAAAGTCTATTTTGTTTACATCGGGCAAATTGTAGCAATTTGACATCTGTTCTTTTTTGCCATAATTTCTGTAAACAAGCCCATTTATTAATGCTCCCAAAATGTGGGATATTAAAATAACAATTCCCATTTTTTTGTCTGCAAACATGCCAATTGCAACAGAGCCTAAAATAAACATAGGACCTGAATTGCTACAAAAGGCAGTTGTTCTAACTGCCTCAGCCTTGCTTAAATTTTTAGATACATACATGTCTTGAACAAGTTTGCTCCCCACGGGATAACCAGTTAAAACGCTCATCAAAAATATGTACGCACTAACACTTGGGCAATTGTACAACTTTTTTGTAACGGGTGAAAAAACTTTGCTAACACTGTCAATAACTCCCGTGCTTGCAAAAAGTTTGGTTAAAATAAAAAACGGCAAAAGTGATGGCAAAAGAATCTTTGCCCAAATTTCTATGCCTTTAAAAGCCACTGCTGAATATTTTGCAGGTTTTATAGCTATTAGAATAATCACAAAAAATAACAAAATTCCAATAAAAATATTTCGCTTGTTTAAAATTTTTTTGCTTTGATTGACAATACTTTTCATTATAAGTTAATATATGAAAGTGGATATAGAAAAAGAATTATTGCAAAGAGCAAAAACAAAAAAAAGAACAATTGTGTTCCCAGAAGCAGGCTTTTCAAAAAGAATTAGAAAAGCCGTTTTAGAAATTCAAAAACAAAACATAGCAAATGTGGTCTTAATTGCAAATCCGCAAGATTTATTGCCAGAAATTCTAGTAGACGAGCAAAAAAACTTTACAATTGTTGACCCAAACAACACGCCTCTCACAAATGAGCTTGCAGACAAAATTTATGAGGTCAGAAAAGCAAAAGGCTTAAGTCAAAGCGAAGCTTTTGCTTTGTGTAAAGACCCAATATATTTTGCAAACGCTTACGTGCTTTGTGGTTATGCAGACGGCATTGTTTGCGGTGCAGAAGTGCCAACTGCAAGCACACTTCGCCCCGCTTTGCAGTTAATTAAAAGCAAAAACGGACTTGTTTCATCATACTTTTTGTTTAGTGGCAAAAACGGCGTAACAGATGAGGCTTTTTTAATGGGCGATTGCGGTGTGGTGGAAAATCCAACTGCCGAGCAAGAATGCCAAATTGCATGCAATATGTTAGAGCAGTTTAACATGCTTGGTTTAAAAAACGAAAAGCTTGCATTTTTGTCATATTCAACAATGGGCAGTGCAAAAAGCGAGAGCGTTAGCAAAGTGGCAAAAGCCTTTTCTTTGTTCAAAGAACAAAACCCTAATGTAGACGCTGTTGGAGAAGTGCAGTTTGACGCAAGCATTTTAAAGAATGTTGCACAAACAAAAATGCCAAACATGGAGTTTTCTCACCCTGCCAACATTTTTGTTATGCCAAACATAGACGCGGGCAACATTGGCTATAAACTCGTTCAATATTTTGGCAACTTAAAGGCAATTGGACCAATAACCATGGGCTTTAACAAACCAGTAAATGACCTTTCACGCGGGTGCACTGTAGAAGATATCATCTTGCTAACCGCAATCACTTGCATTCAGTGTGAGTAAAAATTTGCAAAGTTTTTTGCTTAGATTAAATAAGTCAAAGGCTAACATTTTATGTAATAAAAAAGGTTTATTCTTATTTGCTTTAAGAATAAAAATTTATAAATAACAAAATTATTATAAAAGTTTATAATTGCAATTGACTTTTATGTGTAAAAAATGTAATAATTTATCGAAAAAATTGAGGGGTATAAATGTGTAACTCCCTTTGTTTTACAAATTTAAATAGTAGGAGAGATTAATGAAAGTATTAGTTGTAAATGCAGGTTCAAGTTCACTTAAATATCAAGTGTTCGACATGACAAATGAATCAGTTTTGGCAAAAGGAAACTGTGAAAAAATAGGCATTAAAGGTTCTTTTGTAAAATACAAAGCAAACGGAAAAGAAAAAGTTGTAGAGGGTGACCTTGTAAATCACGAACAAGCCCTTTCGGTTGTTTTGAGTCTTTTAACCGATAAAGAAGTCGGCGTTTTAAAATCTTTGGACGAAATTGACGCAGTTGGTCACAGAGTTTTGCACGGCGGTGAAATTTTTAAAGAGTCGGTTATTGTAACACCAGAAAACTTAAAACAAATGGAAGAGCTTATTCCACTTGGACCTCTTCACATGCCAGCAAACATTTCAGGCATAAAAGCATGTCAAGATTTGTTTAAAGGCAAACCTCAAATTGCAGTGTTTGACACCGCATTCCATTCTCGCATGCCAGAAAAAGCATTCCTTTATGGTTTGCCATACGAAGCATACACAGATTGGAAAATTCGCCGTTATGGTTTCCATGGCACATCACATCGCTTTGTTTCAGGCGAATGTGCAGAACTTATGGGCAAAGATATTAATGATTTAAAAATTATAACTTGCCACCTTGGCAATGGCTCAAGCATCTCTGCAGTTCAACATGGTCACACTGTTGACACTTCAATGGGTTTAACTCCTCTTGCAGGTGTTTTAATGGGTACACGCTCAGGTGATATTGACCCTTCAATTTTAGAGGCAATTCAAGATAAAACAGGTTGGTCTTTAAAAGAAATCACAAACTACTTAAACAAAAAGAGTGGTGTATTGGGCATTAATGGTGTTTCTAGTGATATGCGTGACAACGAGGCTGAAATTGCAAAAGGTAACAAACGTGCAGTTTTGGTTATAGAAATGCTTGCTTATCAAATTAAAAAATTTATTGGTGCATACATGGCAGCCATGAACGGTGTAGACGCAATTGTGTTCACTGGTGGTGTGGGCGAAAATGACGCAGTTCTCCGTGAAAAAGTGCTGGAAGACATGGACTACGCAGGCATCAAACTTGATGTAAACAAAAACAAAACAATGCCAAGAGGCACAGTAGAAAAAATCAGTACACCAGATTCTAAGGTTGTTGTTTATAGAATCCCAACCGATGAAGAACTTGTTATTGCAAGAGACGCTCTTGCTTTAATAAATGTCAAATAATTTAAATGCCAAAATACAAATTGTCAAACTTGCTAAAAAGTCTTGACAAAGTTGTTTATATTTAATATAATGGCAAGGTTAAATGTTAAAAACAGGTTGTTTTTGTTGTCAAAAGTAACTTCGTTAATAGATTTATTTAGGAGGAAATACAATGGCAGTTCCAAAGTGTAAAGTTTCAAAAGCAAGACGTAATTCTCGTAATTCAAGCAATTTTAAAGCAAGCACCCCAACTTTAGTTGAGTGCCCAGAATGTCATGCACTTAAAATGCCTCATAAAGTATGCCCACAATGCGGATACTACAATGGCAAAAAAGTTATCGAAACAGAAAAGAAAGAAGAAAATAAATAATTTAAAAAGGTTGCAAATCAAACTTTGCAACCTTTTTTCATGCCTAAAAAAGGTTTTTAATTTTAAAATGTATAACAA
>CAVISZ010000067.1:0-4189 GCA_963645585.1 uncultured Eubacteriales bacterium | reverse complement strand
TATTAAAGCAAAAAGGCAAAGCCAATTTTATGGTTTTGCCTTTTTTAATTATATATTTTTAAAACAATTTATATTTTGCAAATTATGTTGCAAATAATATTTTTTTACGTTTTATATTTTAATTTTGCAAATTTTAAGTTTTGCATATAACTTGCAAAATTTAAGTTTCTGTCAAGTTTAAAAATATTTCACGCAAAAAACTTAATTAAATTTCCTCTAAAATTTTTGCACGTTTTTGATTGTACTCTTCTTCAGTTATCATGCCTTTTTCTTTTAGGTCATCAAGTTTTTTAATGCGGTCTTCTAGTGAAGGTTGCTCTTGTACTTTAGGAGCTATATCAGTTTGGTTTGCATGTGTGTCGATTGTTAAATCTCTTGTACGTTTTTTGATTATGCTTCTCATAATTGAACTTGCAAGAGATGAGAACGCAAGTGCCAAGATAAACAAAGTTAAAACAAATTTTGAATTAACGAGCCAATCTGCGCCAAATGCCAAGCCGTCCGATGTTACATATAATGACAAGATTGCAATTGTGAGCCATAGGTCTACAATGGCGTTACTTACATACATAACAATTTGGAATGCCAAATATTCTCTTTTGAATGTAAAGATGTTTGAAATAACCAAGTTGAAAATTGATGTTTGAATGGTTATAAAAATTACAACTTTTAAATAATTCCAAACGCCAACAAGTGTTGAAAAGTCGGTTGAGTCAGCAGCGATTGAATCTATAAAGCCTTGACCAACAAACACAAAAACAATCCATAAAAGGCAAGTTAAAGCAGTAAGCCCTAAAATTATGTAAGCATAAACATTGCGTTTGTTTTTTGAAAGCATTTTTGTGGCAGGCATGCAAGATATGCAACCAAAGCAGAAAATGCCCAAGATTAACAAAACATCAATCATAAATCTGTTTTTTGGCAAAATATCCATTAGCATTAAAACAAAAACGCCAACAATAACAAATGCAAGGGAGATTGGAATTATTGACATCAATCTCTCTAATTTTGTTTTTTTCATATATTCCCCCTAAATTAATGTATTTTAAGTTTATAGAAAAATATCACAAATGTAAAGTTTTTTGCACAATTTTTCAATTTTTGTACAATAATAAATTGTTTTTTTTGCATATATTTAGTATACTAATGCAAAATGAGGTTGTTTTATGGAAATTTTTAATTCTTGGCTTGTTAAAGACTATATTGCTCACCGCGGTTTTCATGATGAGCAAAATCCTGAAAATTCTTTGGGGGCGTTTGCTAGAGCAATTGACGAGGGCTATGCTATTGAGTTAGATGTTCAAGCAATTGCGGACGGCACCGTTATTGTTTTTCACGATTATACCCTTGCCCGCATGACTGGCAGAGACGGCTATACCAAGAACTTGCTTGCAAGTGAACTTTCTAGCTACACTCTTTCTGGCACACAATTTTGCATTCCTACATTAAAAGAAGTTTTGGACCTAGTTGACGGGCAAGTTCCTCTTTTAATAGAGATTAAAAATGAAAACAAAGTTGGTGAACTTGAAAAAGCAACCTATGACCTTTTAAAAAATTACAATGGCGAATTTGCAGTGCAATCTTTTAACCCATACTCTTTGGAATGGTTTAAAAAGAACGCGCCTAGCATTTTGCGTGGTCAACTTGCCTCTTATTTTAAAGGAGAAAATCTATCGTTTATTAAAAAGTTTGCTTTAAAACGCATGCTATTAAACAAAAAAGTGTCTTGCCCAAATTTTATCTCATATAACGTACAAAACTTGCCTAACATGTATGTTAATCGCTACAAGAAACTTCCACTTCTTGCTTGGTGCGTCCGCTCTCAAACGGAATATTTAAAATGTGCCAAGTATTGCGATAATATAATCTTTGAAAACTTTGAACCAAAGATTTGATTTTAACATAGCAAAAATTACAAAATTTTGATGCTATAAAAATTATTTAATTGATGTTTTGAAATATTATATATGTAAAACAAAAATTAAACTGTTGATATAATAATTGAGTTGATAAAATTTAAATAAAATAATAAAATTTATAAGATTTAGATGTGATAATAAAATTAAAATATATCAATAAAAATAAAATATATTTATAAAATTGATGAGTTTTAAAATAAACAAACAAATAAATATTACAAGCCCCATGCAGGACGCTATGCCTACATGGGGCTTGTTTTTTGATGATGATTTGTAGTTTATTTTGATTTATATTTTAAAGAACAAATCGTAACTCTTCGTTTTAAATTGTGATTTGGAATGCTGGGCGGACGGAAAAATTAGCGTACACATGCCCGTCATAGTGACCGCCCTCATCGGTCACACGATACACAAAGAAATTGTCGTTAGAAACAGGCGAACGAAGCCACCAATTCGCCAAAGATGAAGCTGAAGGACCATTTAGAGCTAAAATATTCTTGTAGTAAACAGTCCCTTTTCCGTTTTCTTTATATGTATTTACAGAAAACCCACCATTTAACAAGTCTAATTCGTCTTCAGAGAGTAACCATAATTTTTGAGCGGTTGAAGTAGTACATGCTCCCTCGTTGTCAGTTGAGACATTAGCACTTTCTTTATCATTTATAGTTCTTCCTGTAATCTTATTGTAAATATCATTTGAACTTGAGTCAGCAATAAATGCAGTTAAAAAACCATCTGACAAATATTGTTGAACCATGCTTCCATCGTAAATGTTTGATTGTACAGAACTATCAACAAAATAACTTGAACCCAATGCGTACTCACAAATGAACCAATAATTGCCTTTTGGAAGTAATTGACCATTCTCTACTATTTTGTCTGTTACAGGTTTCATAGCCCCTGTTTTTGAGTCTGATTGTGCAAAAATAAACCAACGAAGAGGAGTTGTTGTGTCGTCATCGTTTTTTACGCTTCCCATTTCTACATAATTTCTTGTTGCCTTTTTATCATCTTCAGTTATGTCAGATATTTTGTAGCCTTCAAACACATCTACCTCACGTTCTCTACCATTCACAGCACTAGCATCATAGAAAAAGTCACTTGCTGTTTTTACAGTCAAACTTGTTTCATTTGTGCGTTCAAAGTATAGTATTATAGAGAAAGAGCCTGGAGTCACCAAGACATCTTTAATATTTAGTTTTAATTGTAGTGTTGCAGTGCTTGTATTTGTGCCAGAAACTTTTGCAGGCAGTGATGCTATTATTGTATCACCTGAAAAGTTCATGCCACTAGAGTTAGCAAAAGATATATTGGTGCCCGTTACATCTTTTAAGGTTGCTATTATTGGATAGTCTGAGTTATTTGTAATATTAAAGACAATATCAATATCTTCTACTGTACCCGAGTCGCCCAAGTCTGAGAAATAGCATTGAGTTGCAACTTCTCCAGTTGAACCTGTTACTGTTGCAAGTGATGTTCCTACATTTGCTTGTGAATTATCCCACGAGCCTAAATTTCTTGCAGAAGTGCTTGCTCTTGGCGTACCAGTTTTGCTTGGATTTCCGTCTGTATCCACTGCGTCTCCATACATGCTGACATCAACTTTTACTTGGCAATTATGTGCAGTAAAGCCTATTGTTCCTGACACATTTAAACTTGCGTTTTTAACTGAGTACACGCCAATTGCTATGGCACATAGGCATAAGCAGACTGTGACTATATTTAAAAACAAATTTAGTTTTTTCTTTTTCATTTTTTTGTCTCCCCTCTCCTTTTTTATTTAGAATGTGCTTTATTTTAAATATTACGCATTTTAATTTTAATTCTTACTATTGTAAGATGTCAAATATTTTCTTACAATTGGAAGAACTATCTTTTGCAAATGAATTTTAATTAATAAGGCAGGATAACCCCTCAGGCACGCATTTCGCGTGCCAGCTCCCCTGACAGGGAGCTAAGGTTTGTGAGTCCACCTTGGTTGTAGGTGCCACTTCAACGATTTGCTTCGCTAGGTGCCCAAATTCATCACCTTTCACTCATCATTCATCATTTGCGATTGCTTGCTTCTTTTCGCAAGCCTCGCATCAATTTTACCGCGGGGGGGGGAGAAGTCAACTAATTTTTTCATTTTTTTTAAAATTGGGTAATTTTTTTGAGTTGGAGGTGGTTAAAGACATATTTGGTACTAAAAACAAGATTTTTTAACCCTCCCGTCATGCACTTTGTTTTCAAAGTGCATGCCACCCTCCCTTGGCAGTGAGGGAAACGTT
>CAVISZ010000066.1:5318-6385 GCA_963645585.1 uncultured Eubacteriales bacterium | reverse complement strand
TCATTTTATCGCGGGGGGGGGAGAAGTCAACTAATTTTTTCATTTTTTTGAAATTTGGGCATATTTTTTTGAGTTGGGGTGGTTTAAAGGCAAATTTTAGGACTTAAAATAACATTTTTAACCCTTCCGTCAACAATTTTGAAATAAAATTGTTGCCACCCTCCCTTGGCAGTGAGGGAAACGTGTTGACAAACTTTGGCTACTAACGCACCTTAGTTCCCGTGCCTGAGGGGGCTGGCAATAATTTTAATTTTTTTATTGAGGGAGGCATAAAAAACTCATTGGTAAAATTGTGTAAAAAAACTGCAACCAAGGAGTTTTGTCCTTGTTGCAGTTTTTTCTTCAACCATTTTGCTTTTACAAAGTTTTTTAAATTTTGTTTGCAAAGTTTTATAAATCTTTTGTTTGATTTTTTAAAATTTATTGGTTAAAGTTTGTTACATTCTTTTATTTTTCATTGGCGTCTTTTAAATTTTTGTCATCTGATGTTTCTTCTGTTTTGTCAGGTGACTGACTTACTTCTTGTGAGCTTACAGTGCCGTTTTGTTGCTTTTTTGCTTTTGTCTTTTTGGTTTTTGAAACAACTTTTTTGGTCTTAGATTTATTGGTTAAAGTGTCAACTTCTAAGTTTTCAAGAGTTTCGCTTTGGTTTAAATTTTCGCTTTCTTTATTTATGTTTGTATCATCAGTGGTTGTGGTATCTGTTTTATCTGTTGATGTTTTTTCTTGCTCTGGCTTTTTTACAATGCCAAGAACAACCAGCACACCACAAATTGCCATTATTAGTTCTTCTACCAAAGCACTACTAATGGTATATCCAAAAATTTTTGCAATTGTAACAACAAGCAGACCTAGTGAACCTGCAAGAGCAGTCCAAAATCTATACGACTTTATCAATTTTTTCATTTTTCCGCCTCGGTTTTGTTAAACATTGTTTAATTTCTGTAACATCTTGTTTTATTTCATCAACTGTATTCAATTTTGTAGATAAATTTTCTATTGTATTTTGATATTTTGCCTCACGCTTACGCGAATCTTTTAATTCATATATAAGTAACGCTACAAAC
>CAVISZ010000066.1:0-5308 GCA_963645585.1 uncultured Eubacteriales bacterium | reverse complement strand
GTTATAGCGATATTAAATATGTCGCTCCACATTTTAGCCCTGCTCTAGTTCCTTTAATAGTTTATCGTAGTTATACTCGCCCAAACTTTCTTTATATACTGAATTATTTTTAAGTTCGCTTAATGCCTCTTGTTTGTCTAGTCCAGCAAAATGTTCTTTTGCAATGTAGTATTTTTCATCACGCTTTAAGCTTTCAAGTGCATACGTACCATTGTTTGCAATAAAACTTTGCAAGTCTTTTTGTCTTGAGTAGTTTTCCTTTTCGGCTTCTTTTTCCCACTTGGCTTCAAGTTCTGCAATTTGGTTATTGTATTTAATAACCGACTCTTTTGTTTTTGTTATGTCATCGTTTATGGAATTGATTTTATCTTGCAATTTAACGGCATATTCAATGTCAAAAGATTTAAGTGCGTTGTCCTTTTCAAGTTCTAGTGTGTTCTTTTGCGTGGTAAGTTGGTTTATTTGGTTATTGCTCTCGCTTGTTAGCACGGCTAGTTCATTTAGCATTTTGTTATCGTAATTTTCTAACTTGTTAACAATTATTGAAGAGCGTGCCAGTCCTCTTTTTATTGCATCGTTTTCGGCATTTTGTTTTACGTCTTGGTAAAGGTTTATTAGTTTTTGCTCACTTTGGGCTTGCCCGTTTTGCACATTTTTTATGCTATTATCAATTTGTTCATTTTTTAATTGATAATTGGAGTTGATTTTGTCTATGCCTTTGTTTTTGTAGTCAGACAAGCTATTTTTTGCTTTTTTTAAAACCTCCTCTTGTGTTGGCTCGCTGTAGTCCATTCTTTTTAGTGTAAGTTTTGTATCTACCTTGTTGCCAAGAGCGTACTTTTTATCTACATCATCAAATTGCTCAAGCACAGATTTTGACTTGTTTGTGCTTGACTTCACTTTGTCGGTTACGTCATCATCGAATAAATATTGATACATTTTTGTCTCCCTTTAGGATAATTTTCTTTTGCCTATCTGCTAGCATTTTTAATAAGTTCATGTCTATTGTCATGTTAACCCTCCACTGTTATTTCAAGTTGTGGGCAAGAAATGTGAGTTTGTTCTTTTGTGTTTGAAATAAACCCTACTTCTATTTGCTCGCCCGTTATGTTGAGTTTTACTCTTTGCGTTACGGGCTTGCCGTCTACATCAAACTTTTTAGATTCTTTGTCGGTTGTAATCAAAACTGTGCATGGCGACTCTGATTTGATTAAGCATTCTTTTATGTGTTTTACCTTTGTAGGAAAACCCATGTTGCTTTTTGGACTTATCCACTTTTTTGGAAGTGGTGTGCCAAATATGCAACCGTCCTCGCAGAGCTCGCCAAGTTTGTGGCTGTATTCACCATTAAAGCAAATAGCCACTTTTGCAAATTTTTTGTCCTCTAAAACAACCATTGACGCAATATCAACACCTCTTGTTATGGAAATTTCGTTTGTAACCAAATCTAATTCAATTAGAGCGTTATTTACGTAACCGCCTGAGTAGCTTTCGCAACCAATTTGCTCGCCGTCATTAAAGTTTAGTCTGCAAGCAAGCAAAAATTTGTTTTTGTAGTACACTCCACACGCACTGTCATTGTTGACTCCTTTAAAAAGGTCGTCTATGCCAAGATTTAATTTGTGTGCCGAATAACCGTCAAAAACATGAATGCCGTCACGCGTTAAAAGCAAAATTTTATTGCCACAAACAGTTACGGTGTTTCCGTAAAGTTTAACGCTAGAAACAAACAAGTGCGACACGCTAAACTCCGTTTGGTCGCCATAGGCGGAGACTTTTGAAACGCCGTACTCTCTAAACACGTATACATAATCATTATACGAAACAACTTTTTCTAAAGTGCCTCGTTCGTCCTGCATTTCTATAAAGCCACCGCTAGACAAGTCCTCTTTCCAGTTTGTTGGGTCAAGGTTTGCCGAAAAAGCCAGTCGGTTTTGCTCCCCGCCCACAATTGCGAACAATCGTTCATAGTGCAAGCACATAGAAACAATGGCAGGCGCACCTTCTACTTTTTCAAAATTTTCATTTACAACATATTTCCACATGCCGTCCTTTTCTGACGAAAAGAGCAAGGTATCTTTAGAGTTTAGCCTATAATTAATGGCTGACGGAATTGCATTGAACAAAGTTTGATGTTTAAGCTCGCTACTAAATGGCGAATCATCATAAACCAACAAAAAATATAACTGACCAGAGGAGTCTATAAACAAAACTTCGGACTCATCTGTGCCTTTTGTTTTGTTGTAATATTTGTACTTCCAAAGTTTTTTTACCTCTTTGTTTTTTGTGCTTACAACACGCTCAGAGTCTGTGGTTTTGCATGGGAGCGTTAATTCTTTAAAACCATAACCCGTGCAAAGTGCTCCTTTTTTAACATTAAAGTTGTACGACATTTTTGCTGACTTATATGGAAGCAACGCCTCGTCTGTTTGAGTATCCATGCTCTTTTCAAAATTGGTAAAGTTTATTTTTGCAGTTGTGCTTGCTTTGCGTAATTTTCTGTTAGGATAAAACATTAAAACCACCCTCTTTTTTTAAGTTTTATCTCACCTTTTTTACGCCCAGCCACAAGCAAAGCATTTTTAAAACGCGACTCCCAAAGTGTGGCGTCATCGTATAGCATTTCTAAAAAGCAATACTCACTTGCAACGCCATAAGCAAGAACTCTTGCCGATATTCTGCCGTCAAAATCTTCGCATGTTGAACTTGTAGTTATGTGAGTTGGATATACCTTGTATGTAATTTCCACCTTTGATGCAAGGCATATCAACTTTTTGTCTGAAACTGCATAGCGAAGAGTTTTGCCTGCGTGAGATTTTACCGATATTATTTCTTGCAAAGACGAATCTATGTCTTTTAAATTTATTTCGCCGTTACTTAGGTCAAACATTTTTGTTTTTAAAATTGGCAAATACTCTGATGCTATTTCTTCAACGCAGTAGTTAATGCAATCTACAATTTTGTTTATATCTTTTGTTTGAGTTTTTGTAAGCTCTGCACCATTTTCTTCAAAAAAAGATGATTCTAAAATTTCTTCTTTTCCTAAATATGTGCAAACATTTTTAATTATTTCTTTTGCCGTCACTTAAGTTTTTCTCCATTTCATTTAACATATTTTTTTGCTCTTTTTTTAAAAGGAGTGAGTTGGACTCCTCTATTTCTTTTAAATACGCTTTTCGGTTTTGTATTTCGCTTTTTAGCGTGTAATCTATCATTCGCTCGTCTATTTGCAAAAAAGGATATGTTAAGCAATAAATGCTTGGTTTAAATTCGTTTTCTTGCAAATATAGCATATATTTTTTAGTTTTTAAGTTGTAAAAAATTTGATATTTATTGTTCCACGCTTTAATGCGATTTATTATTCCTAAAGCATCGCTGTTTACAATTACTTTTTCCACTTTCACTCCTTTTAAATTAAAAGCAATTTATTTTTTAGCCAGCATCGGTTGAAGATTGTGTTGGAGTTTGAATGTTATTTGTAACAGTTGGTGCAAATGGGTTTGTTACTGTGCTAGATATGCCAGAGATTTTTGCTTGACCATTTGGTTTATCGCAAATTAAATCGGCATATTTAACTAAAGTTGCGCTATAAGTTGGATGCCCCATATTTTGACGAATAACTCTGCCGTCCTCGCCTTCAAGCCATTTCCAGTCACACAATTGATGCAAAGTGAAGTCGTTTGTGTTGAGTAAATACATGGTGTCGTCTTCAACAAATCTGTCGGCAACAAGAGGTATACCGTTATAAGAAATTGCCTTATAGCCACCGTCTAAAACTGCAATATCAATGTTACGGCGATATGCACCAAGGTATTCTTGATAAGCACGTCTTACTGCACTTGAACATGCAATATAGTTAATTTCTGAGCCAGAAACTTCGCTTAAGAAGTCAATTGCACTTTGAATTAAGCCATCGCTAATTTCGCCCGCACTTGTTTTTGTGTATGGAGCAAGCCATGGATAATTAGCTCTTGTTAAGCCATAAAGAGTTGTTGAGTCTGAGAAGATTTTTCCAAGACCAGTAATTTCAAAATCTTTAGAATTTTGAACATAAATTTTATCGCCTTGAGCAAAAGTTACTGTTTGGTCCTCAACATAGAATTTTTTGTTTACTCTGTCTACATATTTAATTCTTACGCCACTTTTTGCATCAACTTTTGCACCAGATGTGTAAGTGTCAATAACCATGCCCTCGATTAAATTTTTAACAGTGTCACAGGTTACTGCTTTTGTGCTTGATGCAAAACTTGAAACAGTTGCAAGAAGTCCTGAGCCGTCACCAAATAGCATACGTCCAAAGTTAAAAGATGACGCTTTAATTAAGCCTTCCATTTCATCGTTTAACAAATTTACAAATGCACCTGCATTGTTTTCTGAGGCTCTGATTGCCTTGTCAGAAAGTTCAATTTTGCCGTACAAGTTTTTAAGTTCAGACACAAATTGAACATAGTTATTGCCTGCGGCCTTTGGTAAGTCGCCGTCTTCGGAGCCAGCACCAATACCACCGTTAATTCCGTATGGAGCAAGTTTTCTAACTTCTTTACCCCAAACATCTTTTGTTGATTGTTTAATTTTGCCTAATAATGGGTTTGCATTAATATTTAATTGATTTGCAACAACGCCCAAATATACTGTTTTTAATGCGCTTTCTGCGCTAGATAAAGTTACCATTTGTTATCCTTTTAAGTTAAATAGTTTCATTACCGCCTGTTTTGCCTCCGATAGATTTGTTGGAGGTTTTTCTACCACTTTGGCAACATTTCCAAAGGAGGTTATTACAGGAGGCGTTTTTGTTTGTTGTATTTTTTTAAAATATTCATCTAGCACTTGTTTTTTAATTTCGTCTCTACTCAAAATTTTTTCATTAATGAAGTTTTGGTCGTTTGAAATTTTGTCGGGCTCTACGTAATTTCTTTGCATTACTCTTGCCCATGCAAGTTCCAAGGCATTTTTAGATGATTGCAATTCTTTATCATTTAAAATTTCGGTTGCAATTTCTCCTGAATATTTTTTTGCCTCGGCATTTTTAGATAAAAAGTCTGAAACATTTTCTTGCCAGTTACTGCTAGCAAAAATCGGCAAACTCTCCTTTTTATCCTTGGTTACTTCTTCCATTTGTTTTGTAACCTCGCTAAGTTTTTGACACTTTTTTGTAAACTCCGCCTGCAAATTGTTATAGGCAGAAAGCAAGCTTTCGGCGTCTTTGAATTTACCTAGGGAGCCGTCTTGGCTAGAAGGACAAGTCGTACCATCTTCTACATTTTCTACAATTTCTTTTTGTACATTTTCCTGCTGGTCTTGTTTTGGT
>CAVISZ010000065.1:0-3396 GCA_963645585.1 uncultured Eubacteriales bacterium | reverse complement strand
CCTTAAATCTAAGTGTTTTACTTTTTTTTTTTTTTTCAAACTATAAACAGAGCAAACGCCTTTGCCATACTTCCCCACTGGGTCTTGAGCACCAGAGAGAAGCATTATTGGCATATCTTTGTTTATTTTTTTTGCCCAAGATTTTTTGTTTACGCTTTTTAAAGTTTTTAGCATGTCTAAATAGGCACTAACAGTAAAGCGAATTTGACAACGCTCGTCATCTAAATATTTATCAAGAGCTTCTTTGTTTGTGGTTAGCCAATCAAAATTTGTTTCTTTTGGCGAGATATATTTAAAATATGTTGAACACATCAACTTTTCTGCCAAATTTGAATGCGCCTTTTTGCCTTTAAAAGTTTTTAGCATTCTTAAAATAAACAAACCAAAGTTTGTGCCTGGAACTTTGCCAGATGTGCCACAAATTAAAAGCCCTGTAAGTTCGTTCGGAAAAGTTGAGGCATAGCGTCTTGCAAAAAAACTACCCATTGAGTGCCCCATTAAAAAATATGGCAAATCGGGGAATTTTTCTTTTGCAATTATGGTCATTTTGTGCAAATCGTTTAAAACATAGTTTGCACCATGTTTTGGGGCAAAAAAGCCGTCAGTTGCCGAAGAGGTTGATGTTGCACCATGTCCTAAATGGTCATTTCCGCAAACAATAATGCCGTGTTTGTTTAAAAATTCGGCAAGAGGTGCATATCTTGTTATATGTTCTTGCATGCCATGCGAAATTTGCAAAACCGCTTTTGGCTTGCCTGTTATTTCGTTATATACATAATAGGCAACTTGAGTTTTGCCGTCAGAAGATAAAAAGTAGTTTTGTTCCATAATTAACTCCTACATATATTTGTATAAAATTTCTTTGATGTCATCTTTTTCTTTATAGCCAATAAATTTTTCTTGAAACTTGCCGTCTTTAAAAATGCAAACTGTTGGAATGCTCATAACACCATACTCTCTTGGAACATTTGTGCATTGGTCAACATCCATTTTAAATAGAGGTATTTTTGTTTCGTCCTCAACCTCTTCTAGTTCGCTTGCAATCATTCTGCAAGGACCACACCATGTGGCAAAAAAATCTAATAAAACAATGCCGTTGCTGTTTAGCACTTCATCTTTGTATTGTTCTTCGTTTATTATTTTCATATTAACTCCTATTATTTTGTTTATGTATAGTTTACCACTAAAATATATTTTTAGCAAATTTTCAAAAAAAATGAGCAAACATTTTTGCCCATTTTTTTAAGTGGTAAAAATTTTACAAAATATATTAATTTTTACACACTTTTAAGAATTGCTATAACACTAACAATTAACACCGTTTAAGTTATAGCAACGCTTATATTTTATCCCCGATGTTATGTTAGCACAACACATATTTTTTTCAAAACAATTTGATAAAGTTTTACAAAAAAACTTAAAATATTTATAAAAAATTGTTTTGTTATTTTTTCATTTATTTATTTTTTAATTTACAACCACCACTAATTTTTGTTAGTTTTGTGCTAGCCAAATAGTTATTTAACACGGTTGTTTTATGTGTATAATTATTCTCCTGTGTGTATAAATATTCTTCAAGAGCATAGTCAATTAATTTGTTTAAAAGTTCAGTAAATGTGTATTTATGTTTCCACAAATAAAATGCAAAAGAGCCTGGAATTGTGTTTATTTCATTTACATAAATTTTGCCTGATTTGTCATCCAACAAAAAGTCAACTCTTGCAACGCCTTGACAATTTAAAAGTGTAAAAACACGTTTTGTTAAATCTTTAATTTTTGCTTCTAGTTTTGCATCTAATTTAACATCAATTGTTTTTTTATTTGTGCTAGAATTCGACATATATTTTTCGTCAAAATCTAAAAATGTTTTCCAATTTTTTGGCTCTTCTAAAACAGAAATTTCTGTGTTTTTAGAATTGCCTATGCAAGAGCAATTAATTTCTCTTAAATTTGGAACGCATTGCTCTAAAATAACTTTTTTATCAAAATTTAAAGCAATTTTAATGTTTTTTTGCAATTCTTCTCTATTTTTTGAAATATTTATTCCAATACTGCTTCCAAGGTTGGCAGGTTTAACAACAATAGGATAATCTAATTTTATTTCAGCAAGTAGCAAATAATCTTGCTCGTTTTGTTTATATTTTAAAGCATCAAACCATATATATTTTGTGCATGGAATTTTGTTTGCAACAAATACATCTTTCATGACAATTTTATCCATGCCAATGCTAGAAGCTAAAACATTTGAACCAACAAATGGAATGTTGTTTAAAGTTAAAAGTCCGCTTAAAGTTCCGTCCTCTCCGTTAAGCCCATGGCAACAATTTATGGCTATGTCGATGTTTAAAAATTCCTTATATTTATTTTTCTTTTTTATTATCAATTTTTTATCAAAAAAGCCTGTTACAAGTTGTTTGCCTTTTAAAATATTTTTTGCATAAATATTAATATTTTTGTAGTCGTCTAACACAAACCAAGAATTATCTGTGTGTATGTAAACTGGAACAATATTATATTTTGACGCATCAATATTGTTCATTACTTGAAGAGCGGTAATAATGGAAATGTCATGCTCGGTTGACTTTCCTCCATAAAAAATAGCAAGGTTTTTCATAAAATCTCCTTGCCAATATATATGTTAAAAACATTCAAAATGTTTTTTATTATCGTGAATTTGTGTTTTGAAAAAAGCCTAAACTTATTAACATCGCACGCTCTACTGCTTTCATTTCTTGTTCGTTTATGTAAGAAATTTTTTCTTGAAGGCGTGATTTGTCTAGAGTTCTAATTTGCTCCAAAAGACACACAGAATCTTTTGGCAAATTGTATTTTGTACTCGACAGTTCAATATGTGTTGGAAGTTTTGCTTTAGAGAGTTTGCTTGTTATGGCACAAACAATAACTGTTGGAGAATATTTGTTGCCTATGTCATTTTGCAAAACAAGCACAGGTCTAACGCCACCCTGTTCGCTCCCAACAACGGGGCTTAGGTCGGCGTAGTAAATTTCTCCTCTTTTTATTTCGGTTTCTCTAACTTGCATAATTCCTTTTCATACCTAAAATAGTCTATGGATTCTGCGACATCAAATAGTGTTGTATCTTGCACATTTCTTGAATAAGAGTATCCACATATCATTGTATGAATTTCCTCAGAATTTGGTAATGCGTACTCATTTAATACATCTTTTAAAAGTGTTGATTTGCAAGAAAGTTCGCTGTTTAATCTTTCAAAATCTCTCATAATTATCTCCATTTGGGATTTATTTAAACATGGAATTATGCTTTAAATGCACATTATTAGGTTGCGCGAATATAAAAAAAATATTCCTGCTTTTGTAAACAGGAATTTTGATATTATTTTAATTCTATTTTAATTAATGGTGTTTGCTTTTATAT
>CAVISZ010000064.1:0-4520 GCA_963645585.1 uncultured Eubacteriales bacterium | reverse complement strand
ACTACATGCAAAATGTTGTAATCATTACTATGTTTTATTTGTTTTCATATCCAAAAGCACATGGCAAAAGGTCTTTTGGCTTCATTACAACATAGTTTTGGGTATTTTGAGCACATATAACATCAATGTTTGGTGCAAGTTCTGCAATAACTTGACGGCATACTCCACATGGGTAGCATATGCGTTTTTCTGACCCAATTATGGCAATTTTTTCAAACTCTCTTTCACCATTAGAGTACGCAGAAAATAGAGCACTGCGTTCGGCACAGTTGGTAGGTCCAAATGCCACATTTTCTATGTTTGTTCCATAATAAACTTTGCCACTTTTGGTTAAAAGGGCAGCACCAACCTTAAAATGCGAATAAGGTGAGTACGAATTTTCTCTTGCTTTTAAAGCCTCTAAAATTAATTCTTCATTAGTCATTTACTTTCTCCTTTTTGTGTAATAGTCCAATCAATAAAACAGTGGTTGCTAAAATAAACTCAGCAGGATAGTAGAATGCAAGACACAAAATGCTTCCAATTCTGCCCATGCCACCAAATAATCTGAACATCAAAAACATGTCCGATAAATAAAACATTAAACTGCCTGCAAAAATTATGCCACCACCAAGCCTGTTTTCAAAAATCAAACTAAAACTTTTGCCAAGCATAAGCGAAATAATAATTGCATAGCCAATTATAACCGCAAAATTATTTCCAAGCGAAACATTAGACGCAAAAATAATTGTAAGCGAAATAGCAATCGCAATTGCAATATAAATTAAATCTGACCACTTAAAACGCTTCAAAAAGCAATACGCCACAAAAAAGAATACATGCCCAATTGCAAATGAAATTGCTCCAATAATAAATAGCGAATCTTCAATTAAAAGTATGTCTCCCGCAAAGGCAAATAGTTGCCCAATAAAAAGCATTATGCAAAACCATTTGTTTGTTATTGCTTTTAGCGTGTATGCTAAATATAAGTTTGTTAAGCAACATAAAACAAAAACCGCACTTGCAATTGTTTTAAATACATAAGCATTGCCAAGCGTGATATATAAAACATCGGTTGCAATTGTTAAAACTAAAAAAATTGAGTTTACAACAAAAAAATATAGCCAATTTTTGTCAAACTTCTTTTCTGTAGTTTGGTTCTCAATATTTTCCATATAGCACTCCTATAATAAAGTATATTACCATAATCAAAGCTTTTAACAAAATGATTGTAACAAATTTTATTTTTTTTACATATTACAATACAAGAGAGCAAAGGTGGTGGTTAATGAAAATAATATGTTTTAAAGTTCCAAAGTTTTTATCTGCAATTATAAAATTAATATGCGGTAAAAAAATCTGTAAGTAAGTACATAAGTCAAAATCTGTAAATAAAGGTTTAAGCATAAAAGCAAACTGCTTTTAATCAAAAATATGGTTGATTTCAAAAATTGCTAAACTATGAAAATTTTTTGGCATTTGTTTTTGCAACTTTACTAAAAAATATTTGTATCTACATAAAAATGTTTGCCAAAAACTATTGACTTTTTTGTGCCAATTTTAGTATACTAGCATCAGTAATTCATACATTAGAAGGTGGTGAAAGAGATGACAGTTGTTAAAGTTGGCGAAAATGAAAACATTGAAAGTGCTATTAAACGTTTTAAAAGAAAATGCCAAAAAGATGGCATTATTGGTGACATTCGTAAAAAAGAAGCATATAAAAAACCTAGCGTAAAGAAAAAAGAAAAACGCGAAGCTGCTAGAAAAAGAGCAAGAAAAAGAGGTTAAACAAAAAAGGAGCAAACTTGCTCCTTTTTTTGTTGTAATATAAAACCACCAGATAGTCTGGTGGTTCATTTTAGGTTTACCGATGAGTAGATTTAATTTTCTCCGTTATGGTATACTTGTTTAAGCCTAACAAAATACTAAAGGAGAAAATTAAATGAGAAAATCGGAAAACAATTTTAGTTTAGCACATACAACGTGGAATTGCAAATATCACATCGTTTTTGCACCAAAGTATAGGAGAAAAGTATTTTTTAATTAAAAACGATTAGAGGTTGGTGCAATTCTACGTTCGTTGTGCGAATGGAAAGAAGTAGAAATAATAGAGGCGGAAGTATGCCCAGACCATGTGCATATGCTAGTTGCGATACCGCCCAAATTGAGCGTAAGCGGTTTTATGGGGTATTTGAAAGGGAAAAGCAGTATTTTAATATACCAAAAATATGCGAACATGAAATTTAAGTATAGGAACAGAGAGTTTTGGTGCCGAGGATACTATGTAGATACGGTAGGAAAGGACAAAAAGGCTATACAACAATATATTGCGAATCAGTTAAAGGAAGATAAAGAAATGGAGCAGATGACAATATTTGAGGCAAACGACCCATTTAAGAAATAACGGGAAAGATTCGCAATAGGCATAGTTAGGCTTTAGCACGATTTCGTGCTGCCTATGAAGAAGGGTTTTACCCGTTATATGAAAAACCACCAGGTACACTGGTGGATTTTTATTTTAAATCGCATGCTATATGTTTTATATAACTTTTGTTTCAGTAGTGTTGTTTTCGTTAATGAATTGGTTTATAAGATGAATAATGCCTCTTTGTCGATATTTTTTCATTGGGTTGGTTGTATTTTTTAGGGTGGTACTTAAATTTGCTAAGGTGCTAAGCGTTAATTTATAGCCAAATTTTTCACTGTCATAAGGTTTAATGATGTTGTAATCGTTCAAAAATTCGTGTAATAGTCTAAAATAAATGGCATTAGCGAATTTTTTTGAATTAATCAATTTAACGTTAAAATTACAATAGTTTTTATATTCATCAAATAAGAATTTTTTATAGTCAGATGATGTTGAGTTTTCAATCAAATTATTATAAAAACTTTTTCTTAACTGTTTTAATTGTTGTAGGTTTTTGCTAAGTATAGCTAGCGTAAATTTACCACTCAATATAAAATTTTCAACAGCACAAATGTCGTTATAATAAGAAGTTAATTGGTTATTACTCATCATAAATGCCCCCCTTAATGTAGCTTGTGTTAAAAATCGGTTCATTTTTTGTTGTCATTTAATTTTTTAAATATTTGTTTTTGTAAAAATTTAAAATTCGCGTTCGTTTTTGCTATCTAAATATTCTTGTAAATCTATTGCATACTCAGGATATATGCCACTTAAATTTTTTCTCCAAATGTCAGTATAATCTTGAGATAAAGGATATAAAGATTTTACATTAAAATCGTCAAATACAAAAACATTAATATTGTTGTTGCCAAGCGATAAATTAGAAGTAACTGCAATGTGTTCATCATTTATACGAGACATGCTTAAATACTTTTTTAAATTGTTTGCCTTTGGAACAATGTTCAATTCGTTTGCTATTTCATTAATCAAAATTGCATTTGCAAAATTTAATACTAGATTTTCTGGAACTTCATCAAAATTAATATATTTCATTTTTTTTCACCCCTTATTTTGTTTGTTCATTTTCAAGATGTTTTTTTAAGTCGTTTGTGTACGCATCTCTAAATTGTCTTGACAAAAATTCACGCCATTCATTAGTGTAACTCTTTTTGCAAGTTGGATAAAGGGAAGTGCAGGTGTAGTCATCTAAATAGTAGATGTTGTAACAACATAGCCCAACATTATGATTGCACTCAACAACTATTTTTCCGTCTTGATTGTTAACCTTAAAAAATGAATTAAATGAATGAAGAAACTTGTCTGTGTGATAAAATAACATAAATTCATTGGTTAATAACTTGTTTATAAATCTTCTAACTGTTTGTTCATTTAATCTCTCTGTGTAGGTCATTTTTAACTCCTTTATAACTATTTTTGTTGCCTTTTTGCTTTTATAACTTATCAAAAGCTCCTTGGCTAAATTTCTTATATGTATTCTAACATCATCTTACATAAAATTCAAGAGGGAATTTTCAAAAATCAGAAAGAAAAATTAAAAGCAACATTCAAGATTAAAAAAATGCTTTAGACTGTTATAATGTTGCCCTCACTGCCAACATGCTTTTAACGAAAAAAGATGGAGGGAACGTTTCCCTCACTGCCAAGGGAGGGTGCCGACAATTTTGTAACAAAATTGTCGGCGGGAGGGTTAAAAAAAGTATGATTAATGTCATAAACTACACTAAAAATGCCTCACTTTCAAAAAATTTTCCCCATTTTTCAAAAAAATGAAAAAATTAGTTGACTTCTCCCCCCCCCGCGGTAGAATGCTTTTGAAAGGTGTTTCAAAAGCACTTTAAAATAGTTCTTGCAATTGTAAGAAAATGTTTGACATCTTACAACAGTAAGAATTACAATAAAAATGTGTAATAAAAATAAAGTTGCACAAAATAAAGGGGAGGAGAAAAAAGAATGAAAAGAAAACCAAAATTAAGCTTAATTATTAACATCTCAGTAATTTGCTTATGCGTGTGTGCCATAGCAATTGGCGTATACTCAGTTAAAAACGCAAGCCTAAGCGTAAGCGGTACAATTGGCTTTAACGCACATGACTGTGAAATGTTAATAAAAG
>CAVISZ010000063.1:0-2936 GCA_963645585.1 uncultured Eubacteriales bacterium | reverse complement strand
GGTTGTAGGGCTTTAACAACCGCCTCCACCTCAGCAAGTTGCTCTTTTGTTACAGAGCCTGCTTTGTTGATGATAATTTTGTTGCAAAACTCAATTTGTTGTATGATTAAGTTTTCAATATCTTCTTCGTCAATTTTATCATCAAGTAAATTTCTTCCAGAGCCAAACTCGTCCACCAAACGACAAGCATCTACCACAGAAACAACATTGTCAAGTTTAACCTGAGTTGGCAAGTTGTATCTTTTTGTTGCCTCGCTTAAAACCTGAATTGTTTGAACAATTGGCACAGGCTCGCAAATGCCACTTGCCTCTATTAAAATATAGTCAAACTTGTTAGATGCTGAAAGTTCTGCAATTTGTTTCATTAAATCTTCTTTTAAAGTGCAACAAATGCAACCGTTAGAAAGTGGAACCAAACTATCACTTTGCTCGTTTACAATTCCGCCTTTTGCAATAAGGCTGGCGTCAACATTAACCTCGCCAATATCGTTTACAATAACCGCAACTCTGTAGCCTTGCTGGTTAGACAAAACATAATTTAAAAGCGTTGTTTTGCCTGCACCCAAATAGCCTGTGAGTAATGTAATTGGAATAATTTTTTTCATATATTTAGTCATCTCCTTTAAACGTTTACCATTGTAACACATTTTAAACAAAATGTTGCAACAATTTTAATATTTTTGCCAATTAATCTAATTTTTTTAAAGCGGACTTGTTTTTAAGAAGGAAAAATGGTTGCAAAAATAAACAAGGCATGCTACAATTTAGTCATATTTTGCGAAAGTGGCCTAATGGTATGGCACAAGCTTCCCAAGCTTGCGACTGCGGGTTCGAGCCCCGTCTTTCGCTCCACAAAACTTATAGCCTTCACAAAGGCTTTTTTTATAGTAAAATACATGAAAAGTAAAAACAGGGGCGAGAACGTGTGCGTTAAGCAAAAGTTGCCAGTGGCAAGTTTTGTAGCACCAGGCGTGATAGCGTTAGCGGAGCGAGCCCCGTCTTTCGCTCCAAGTAAACAAAAAGAAAAAAGCCAAATGACTTTTTCTTTTTGTTTACAATGAAATTGAACCTAGCGGTTCAATAATACTTTTTAATATATGCCATTATAATTCATTTTGATAAAACAACCTACTTATGTTATAGTTAGTTTATGAAAAAAATGTATTGTAAATATATTTAGTTATATCAATATAATAATTCATTAATTAGTTAGGTGAGCAAATGAACATACAAGACATTGTTAAAAGAATTGGTTATTTTAGAAATAGAGCGAATTTAAGTGCTAGAGAATTAAGTTTGAGAATTGGCAAACATGAAGGATATATTAATAAATTAGAAAGCAAAGATTTTAATTTGCCTACAACTATTTTGTTAGAAATAATTGAAGCACTTAATATAACACCAGAAGAGTTTTTTGCCAACAACTACTCAAGTTACAAACAAGACAACGAACTATTAAAAATAATCAATAACTTATCTGAAGAAAAAAAAATTACTTGTTAAATTTCATCAAATAAATTTCTCTATATAATTTCTATATAATTAGTCCCCCTGCAACAAAGCGATAAAAAAGTCACATTAAAACATTAATGTGACTTTTTATAGTTTTGTGTTATGTTTAAAAGCCTATTCGCTCGTTTTGGGGAGTAATTTTTAAATAGTGATTTGGAAAGCTGGGCGAACGCCACTATATTCGTAACAACTACTCAACGGTTCGATATTGCCTTTTATGCTCACTGAGTACGAAACAACATTACTCTCAGCATCATATAAACGATGCCACCACCCCCCTAAAGATGATGTATTTTCACCTTTTAGTGCTAAAATGTTCTTAAAAAAGCAGTATAGACTTCCATCTTCATTATATGATTTTACTGAATATCCTCCATTCAAAAGGTCAAGTTCATCCATTGATAAAAGCCATAATTTTTGTGCTTTGGTAGTTGTACATTCCGCATATTTGCCATTTACTTTGTCGTTTATTATTCTGCCTGAAATTTTACTATAAACAGAATCTGTGGTTGTTGTTATACCACATTTTGCAAAAAATGTTTCTGTGGTTGATGTCTCATCGGTAAGATAAGTTTGCACTCCGCTACCCTCATATATAGCAGTAGTACCAAATTTTATAGAATCATAAGTGTACTCACTAATAAACCAGTAGGTTCCTTTTGGAAGTTCTTGCTCATTTTCTACAATTTTATCTGTTACTGCTTCCATTGCACCAGTCTCAGAATTTGATTTAGCAAAAAGATACCATCTTAATGCGGTTCCGTTATATGTTCCCATTGTTACATAGTTTCTTGTTGCCAACTTATCATCATCTGTTATATGAGATATTGTATATCCACGAAAACCTGGTCCTTCATCCCTTCGTGCAGCTACAGCACTAGCATCATAAAAGAAGTCGCTTTTCGCTTTTACTGTTAAAGATGTTTCTTTAGTTCGCTCAAAATTTAAAGCAACAGTATAGTCGCCTGGAGCCTTAGTTGTATCTTTTATGTTAAGTTTTAATTGCAAAGTTGCGGTGCTTGGAGTTGTGTCTTTTGCTGGCAATGATGCTATTATTGTATCACCTGAAAAATACATGCCGTTTGCATTGGTAAATTTATAGTTATCACCTGTTACATCTTTTATGCTTGCGGTTATTGGAAAGTCGGAGTTATTGGTTACTTTGAATACAAGCACAATATCTTCAACATCTCCGCTTGTGCCCATGTCTGAAAAGTAACATTTTTTTGTATCGTCATCACCTGTGTCACCTGTTACTGTTGTAAGCGTTGTGCTCACATCTGAATCTGAATTATCCCACGAACCTAAATCTCTTGCTGAGGCACTTGCTCTTGGCTCGCCTATTGGGTTTGGCGTGCCGTCTACAACTGCGTCACCATACATGCTTACATCAACTTTTACTAGGCAATCATGTGCTGTAAAGT
>CAVISZ010000062.1:0-8091 GCA_963645585.1 uncultured Eubacteriales bacterium | reverse complement strand
CATCAACACAGAACAAAAGTACATATTCTGGGTCAGATGCAGGATAAGTTCCTATAAAACTTGAAATATACTTCCCTCTTGCAATGCTTCCGTTTTCGTACTTTTGAGCAGTTCCTGTTTTGCCACCAATATCGTAGCCTGGAACAAATGAATATTTTGCGGTTTTGTTCACAACAAGTTTCATCATTTCTCTTATAGACTGTGATGTTTTTTCGCTTATAAGGCGTTTGCCTGACTGCTCCTGCGTTTGTTTTATAATTGTTGGAGTTACTTTTGTTCCGCCGTTTACAATGCTAGACACTGCGGTTATTAGTTGAATAGGAGTTACTGCAATTGTTTGACCAAAGCCAATACGTGCAAGGTCAACTGTTTTAACGCTTGACTCTTTAAGCATTATGCCATTGCTTTCACCTGAAATTTCTACGCCTGTTTTACTGCCTATGCCAAATTCTTTTAAATATGAATAAAACTTTTCAACGCCCATGCGTTCGGCGAGCGTCATAAACACGCAGTTACAGGAATTTGCAAAGCCTTGAGTAAGTTTTTGAGAGCCATGCCCGATTGACCTCCAACATTTTATTTTTTGTCCTGCAACTATTTTACTTCCACCACAATAAAAGCAATCATTTTCGCTTGTAACATTGCTTTCTAGTGCTGAAGCGGTGGTTAAAATTTTAAAAGTGGAGCCTGGTTCGTAAACATCAACAACACATTTATTTTTCATGATATTCATAAGTGAGGACACATCATCTCTTGGCACTTCGTTTAAATCAAAACTTGGCTTATTGCTCATTGCAACAATTTCGCCTGTTTTTGCTTTCATAATAATGCCTGTAACGCCTTTTGCTTTATGTTCTTGATATGCCTTTTGCATAACCTGTTCTAAAATGATTTGAATGTTTGCGTCTATTGAAAGTGTAACATCGTCACCTGGAATGCTTTTTACATATGTTCTTAGCGTGTTATCAATCTCCTTGCCCTGAAGGTCGCTTTGAACCATATAATAGCCATTTGTGCCCGCTAGGTCACTGTTAAAGTACGCCTCAAGCCCCGCCTGTCCTACATTATCGATTGAAGTAAAGCCCAAAACTTGAGTTAACAAATCTCCATAAGGATAATATCTTGTTACATTTTCGGACAAAAACACGCCTTTTATGTTGCTTTCAAGAATTTCTTTTGCAACGTCTTGTTCTATTTTTAACTTGATTAAAACTTCACTTACGCCTGAGTTTGAGATTTTTTCAAACACATCGTTAAAACTCATATTAAGTTTTTTAGCCAAAAATAATGCCACTGCGTTTAAGTCTTTTATTTCCTTATATCTTGTATAAACGTTATATGTTGTATAAGACACTGCCAGCGATGCCCCATTGCGGTCATAAATTTTGCCACGTTCGGCGGTTATGGGCAAGTCACGAGTCCACTGACTTTCTGCCTTTGCTTGAAGGTTTTTAGAGTTTATTACTTGAATATAAAAAAGTCTTGAAATTAAAAGCAAAAAAATAAAGGATATTACGCATACGCATGCAAATATCCTCTTTCGTAATGAATATAAGTTATATTCTGTTTTCAATTTTATTTTCCCCCAAAAATTCGAGAGAGCCAATTACAAAAAGCGTCAAACCAGTTTGTTTCAACAGTGTATTCATTTGGCTCTATTGTTGCTTCTGGAGTTGTGTCTATTGTTTCTATTATCATATCTTTAAGTGACGAGTCATCTTCAGGCTGGTCTAAGCCCTTAATTTTAAGAACTATTTTTTCTATGTTTGCATCAACTCGTTCTTGGTCTTTTATCGTTTCATAAATATTAGCGTTTGTGTTTGCAATATCAATAGCGTTTCCTATAACCCAACCACCAAACAAAGCAACTAATATACAATATACACCCGCAACAAGTTTTATTCTAAACGAATAATTTTTTTTGTTGTTTGGAGCAATGGTTTTTAATTCTTTATTTATTGCTTTTTCGTCAATTTTGACATCGGAAACATTTTCTAAAATGCTATCAAAATTTATGTTTGACTGCTCTTTTTCTTTTTGCGTTTCACTTTCTTGAACATTTGTTTGATTTTGTTGTGTCTTTTGTTCTACCTCTTGAACTTGCTCTACTTCACCCACTGTTGCGGTTGTGCCAAAAGATTGCAAATATTTAGAACTAGGCAAATTTTTTGTGTCTATGTTTTTATGTGGTGCCAAAATTGGAGTTGAACTCTCTTTTTGCACATTGGTAAAAAGCTTTTTTTGGGCTTCGGTCATATTTTCCGATTTTTGAGTGTTTTCGGTTATGACTCTTGCTCTAGCAGAAGAATCTATTTTATTAAAATCATATTTTGACCTATCTTCAAACATATTTTTCTCCTTTGTAAAATTTTTTGTTAAATTCTTTCTACAATTCTTAATTTTGCACAGCTTGATCGAGAATTTTCCTCTTGTTCTTGCTCGCTTGCAACAATTGGTTTTCTGTTAACCAATTGACATATTGCCTTATGCCCACATATGCAGACAGGAGTTTTTGGCGGGCAAATGCAATTTGTGCAGAGTTCTTTAAACGCGTACTTTACAATTCTATCTTCTAGCGAATGGAAGGTTAAAATTGCCATTCTGCCACCTTTTTTTAAATTTTTAGCAAGAAGCAAAATGGTTTCGTACAAGTTTGTAAGTTCGCCATTTACTTCTATTCTAATTGCCTGAAAAGCCTTTTTATCTGCGCCACCACGTTTAAACACTACTTTTTTTGGCATTGAGTTTTCTATTATTTTTGACAATTCTAAAGTTGTTTTAATTGGAGCGACTTCACGTGCTTTTATAATATTACTTGCAATTGATTTTGCAAACTCCTCTTCACCGTATTCATACAAAATTTTGCAAAGTTTGTCATAAGAATATTCATTTACAACATTATATGCCGAAAAAGTTTGGCTTTTATCCATACGCATATCTAGCGGGCCGTCAAATCTAAAACTAAAGCCTCGCTCTGGAGTGTCTATTTGATAAGAACTAACGCCAAGGTCAATTAAAACGCCGTCTAGTTTGCCATACAAGTCTAAATAGTCTAAAACATCTAAAACTTGTTTAAAATCGGTATGAAAGGAGGTAAAATTTGGGAATTTTGCCTGCAAACGCTTGGTTGTGTATTCAATAGCATCGCTATCTTTGTCAAGACCTATAAGTTTGCCGTTTGGGCTTAGTTTTTCTAATATTTTTTCACTATGACCACCGCCACCGAGTGTGCAGTCAATATAAATGCCATCGGGGTTAATATTTAACCCCGAAAGCACTTCGTTTAGCATTACTGGTTTATGTTCAAATTTAATTTCCATTTTATCCTTTTATTTGCTTTTGTACGCGGGTTGATTAGAATACAAACGGCATTTTGTTTGCTTTTTTTAAAGCAAACGCAATTTGCTTGCAAATTGCAAAAATTTTAACTTGTTAAAATTTTAAAATGCCGTTTAGGCTCCAAACTCACCTACAAACTTTGCCCAATCTACAACGCCATTTGTTGTATAGTCGGCATTGTCATAAATATCGCTTGAAGTAATTCCGTTTTGAGTTGCTACATAGTCAACCAACGACTCGTAAGAGTCTTTAAACACGCTATTTGTTTTTGATTTGTTGTTTTGCATAACAGTTAATAGCGAAACCATGTTGTTTTTATCCTCAGTTGACATTTCACTAAGTTTTAAATCTTTGCCTTTTAGGCTTGGTGCAACATCAAGTGCTTTGTGAACAACTTGTCTAATATCGTCTGCTTGGTCACTTAAATTTTGCAAAGTTGCAATTGTTTGAATACTGCCACCTGTAACTGCATTTATGTTTTCTATAACCAAATTAGCAAGTTTGATATTTAACGCATTGTAAGATGCTTTAGTATATTTTGTCAATGGCAAAATATCTAGGAACTCATCAAGAGTTTCGTTATCTATATCTTCGAGTTTTCCGCCTTCTGGAATTGCCATAAATGCAGATTTTGCACGTTTTATAATTAGTTTTACAATATCGGATTCACTGCTAGTAACTTGCACATCGCCGTCATAACCCACAACTTCTGCAGTCAAAACGCTGTTATCTATATACTCAACAATTTTGTCATTTACTGTATTTACAATGTACAAAAGAATTGCGTTGTAGCTTGTTTTAAATACATTTGTTGAAATATCTTTAGTTTTTAAAATCTCTAACAATGTAAACAACTTGTCTAAGTCTAAATCTTCAAGAGTTGTACCTTTTAACTCTTTTACTGTGTCTAGAGCGGTGTTAAGCACTGTAACTATGTTTTCTCTTTCTGTTTTTGAAAGTGTAATCACATTTGTAATAGAGGTAATGTTTTTGCCCTCTTTTGGTTTATCTGCACCTTCTGAAGTTGGGTCAACAAACGACTTAACATTCTCTAAAATCATGTCAGCAGTTTTTAATAGTAGTGCGTTATATGACTCTTTAAATACGCCGTCATTTTCTGCATTTGCTTCTAGTTTTGCAAGCAAGATATTTAGTTTTGTTTTGTCAACATTGTCTAAATCATCTTCGGTTAAATCTATTTCTATTGCTGCGGAAATAACCTCTGTTATTTGCAAGGCTTGTGGCTTTAAGTCTACTGATTTATCTATATCGGTGATATTTGCACCAAGGTCCTCGCCAACAAACTCTTTTATTTTTGAATTTATTGTATTTACAACGCTAATAGCAATTGGTTTTACAACTGATATTTCAAATATAGGTTTTACTCCCATAACATTTTCAGAAGTTAAAACATCGTAAGCGTCATTAAAGTCACCACCATTTAGCAAGAATGAAACCAAACCTTTTTCACCATCTGCGGTTGGCACTTTAATTGTATTTAATGTTGTTATTGTTGTTTGAAGTGCAGACATTTCTGTTTCCCAACTAAATGTTTCTGCCTTTGTGTAACTAAAATCTAAGGTTTTGTTTAAACTGCTCTTGTTTAGCGTGTCAATAATGTCGTTATAAGCGGAGCCGTTGCCGTTTGATGAGAACAAGTTAGATGTTTTAACGCAATCTAAAGTTTTTCCTAAAACTGTTAGGTTACTATCTATTAAAGTATCCATTAACTTGTCGCCTTTAAGGTCTGCAATGCTTATATCTTTAACATACGCAATAAAGTTATTGACAATATCTAAAATTTGGTCGCGGTCTGTGTCGCTCATTATTGTGGATGTGTTAAAGTCAGATATAACTGCGTCCTTACCCTCTAAAAGTGTGCTAAGCGACTCTTCCATAACTACATGAGCGTTATCAAGCCCAAAGATAATTGTGTTTTTAAGTATAGAGCAAGAGAACAATGGTTTTAAAATTTTTGTGCTAAGGCTAACATTTTGAATGTCTTTTGTTGAAAGCTCGTCAATGACCTCATCAATTTTTTGGTCTCTGTTTGTGTCGTCATCAATGCTTTTTAAAATTGGAACAAGATTTGACTTTTTGATTTCGTCAACACTTGTTGCTAAAGTTGCCATTTGAGTTTTTAGGTTAGAACCCTTTGCCAACTCTTTAAAACTTAAATATTTGGAATATTCAGAGTTATTCATGGCATCGCAAACGCTTGCAAACAAACCAGAATCTTTGAATAGTTGCATTGATAGCACAACATCTAACTCATCGCCTATAATATTTAACATTGAAGGCAATTCATAGTCAAAAATGTTATAAAAATCATCGTTTACGGCGTCAAAGTCAATAACATCGTATACATCTTTGTATACTTTGACTCCGCCTGAAATTACTTTTGTAAGGTCTGATGAAGTAACCCTTATGTCTTTAGAACCGTCAATTTTTGGAAGAACAACTTTTTCTTCTCCATTAAAAGTTATGTTTTCATTCATTACGTCTTGAAGATATGTTGCACCATAATTTGTGGCTTCTATAACAATTTTTTGAAGCAAGTTAGAACTTGCAATTTTGCCTGACAAGTTTGATAATACTTCGTCTTTAACTCTGCCGTCTGTTGCGTCATTTAAAAGCACTGCACAAACATTATCAATGTCAAATGGTTCCTTTTTGCATTCTTTAATAAGTCCGCTTTTTGCAGAAATTTCAAATGCGCCCAAAACAGCTTTAACATCGTCTTTTAAATTATAGCCATTTGCAATGTAATTATCTACCGCAGTTTGGAAATGAACAAAAATTGGTTGATATTCACTATTTGGATTTTGTGCAACAAGTGCATCTGCCACTGCCTTTAAAAAGTCATTTGAAAGAGCTTTAACAAGATTTGATTCAAACATGTCATCACACAAAGTGTAAAGTTGTTCAAAGTTATAGTCGTTTGGATTTTCTATAATATCGTTGAATATAACGCTGGCATCGGTTGTGCCTAATCTTTGAGAGGCTTCAGTTGCGAACTCAACAAACTCGTCATAAACTTTTGCAATTTGGCGTAATTCTTTGCCTAATTTTATTGTTTCGCCATTTATGTCACAACGAGCGATGATATTTAAAGAAGTTTCTGACATATTGCCAATTTTACCTATTTTGGCAATTATTGAGTTGTCTAATGCTTTTGCATAAGTGTAGAACTCAGTTGGCAAATATTCCTTTAATAATTCTTTTGCAGGCTTTAATTCAAAACTAGAGTTTTCTCCCGCCTCGTCAGCAAGCAAAATAACATTGCCATTATCTACATTCATGTATTTATTTGCAACATATTCTTCTGCACTAACCTCATTTGTGCCCGCGATGTCATTGACAATATTAACAACACCAACAAGTGGCATAAACATTACAATTGCAAGCAACGCACCATGAACAAAGCCAACCAAACCACCTAAAAGTCTGTGTTTTTTAGGTTTTATAGTTTTTTTGGTCATTTGAGGAACATCGTTTACAATTTGCACCTCTTCTACAACTTTTTTATCTTCTTTTCCAAAAATGAGTTTATAGATTATGTTTCCAATAATTTTAAAAATTGCACCAATTATTAATATTAAAACAATGCAAACAACAATGCTTACAAGCATGGTTGGAATGCCTTTTGCTAGGTTTTGAGCGAGCTCACTAGATGCAAGAGAACTTCCAAACGCACTTGAAATTGCGTCATTCATTATGGTTTCTAGCGATCTGCCACCAAATTGCCAACTTAAAACCCAAGAAGATACGGGGCCTGCTAAAAATATAACAACAACCATTGTTATTAAAAATGTAAACAAACTGCTTGTTGCCTTTTTTAAGCCTCTAAGCCCTATCAAAAAGCCAAACACTAACATGGCAATTAAGACAACATTTAAAAGAATTGTTACTAAATTTGGATCCATAATATTCCCTTTTAGAATTAATATATTTGCACTAATTTATTATTTAATTTGTCACAACTTGTTAAAAAGTATTCTATCCCGTTTTTTACAATTTTTAAATTTGATCTGCTTGACTTTCCGTGCAAGTGACCATAAATTACTTTTTTTACCCCATACTTTTCAAAAAGGCTAGTAAAATCGCTATCTTCGTACATTGAATTAAATGGAGGATAGTGAATCATTGCACATATTTGGTCGTTTGGGTCTGTTTGTAGTTTTTTTGCAAACTGCAAAGATAATTCTAGCCTTAATACTTCTCTTTTGTATAACTTTTCATCTTCCGCCGTAAATGGCTTGTTTTTTTCTGGCACATTCCAACCGCGCGTTCCTGCAATTATGTAATTTCCAATTTTTATTGCATCGTTTTGAAGTGGATATATGGACTTTGGAAGCATTTTTCTTAAAGAAGATATGCTTTTCCACCAATAATCGTGATTGCCTCTAATTATAATTTTTTTACCTTTTAGGCTTTGCAAATATTCTAAGTCAGATGTCGCTTCTTCTAGTTTTAATGCCCACGACATATCGCCTGCCATTAAAACATAATCTTCATCACTTACCTTATTGTTCCAATCTTCTTTTATTATGTCCAAATAGTTTTCCCATGTTGCACCAAATATATCCATTGGTTTTGCACCAGACAAACAGAGATGTAAGTCAGAAATGGCAAAAATTTTCATGCTTTACCCTTTTACAAACTCTTTAACACTTCTTGAACTTCTCTCATGTCTACCCTGCCAGCATAGTTTGTTTTAAAGTGTTTCATTACATTTGGCATAGATTTATC
>CAVISZ010000061.1:10407-10854 GCA_963645585.1 uncultured Eubacteriales bacterium | reverse complement strand
TCTTTAAGTAAAAAAATTGCATTTTTAAAGTATTTTATATTTGTTTTTTTTAAATTTTCAACTTTGATTGTTAACATTTACTTTTTTATAACCAAAATAAATGTTTTGCTGTAAGCATTCCATAAATCGCTTTCATTTGCAGTTATTTTTATTGCAATAGTAACATAGTCAAAATCTTGCCCCATTGCCAAAACATCTGTAACTGTAAGGCGTTTCTTGCAAGTACCATTTATGCCGTTTATGCTTGAGATTTTTCCATTTGCAATGCTAACGGACCCGTCAACATTTGTCCCAGCAGGTAAAACTTCCCACGTGTAATTGCCGTCCAAATATGTTTCATTGTCAACCGAATTTGTAAGAACTAAATCAATTGTTCCATTTGCAGATAACTCAAAACTTCCCGAAATTGCTTTAATAACTGCATAATCATTCAAGTTGCCTTTTTGA
>CAVISZ010000061.1:0-10397 GCA_963645585.1 uncultured Eubacteriales bacterium | reverse complement strand
GGTTAGTTCGCCTGTATTGCTGTTTACGTTAATGTTTACATTGTCAAAATAACTATTGTTAGCCCACATAAAATTGTTTGTGTTCTTTAGTTTTAGCGTTACACTTAACTCTGTTAAAGTGGTAGAAAATGTGTAATTGTTTTCTTCACTGGTTTGAGTGGCGGTTGATATAATGCTATAAACGTCTGTATTTAAACTGTTTAAAGTTAAATAATGTGTTTTGTTTGGATAATATGAATGCTCGTTTTCACAGCAGTTTGTTACTGGATTAGGAGCGATTAATTCACCTTTGTTTATTTTAATGCTTGCTTCAAATGCGTCAGATGCTTCAAACAAATTAGACATGCTAGGTAGTGGTGATAGTTTTAAGGTTATTGTTTGAACATCATCAGAGGCGTTAAATTTGTCATCGGTTCCCGCAAACTCAAACTTGCCATAAATGTGCATATATTCAGTCACGGTTTCTCTTGTTGCTTTGTTCATATAAGATTCTTCGTCATTGTTGGTGTCATCAAAATCACTGCAAACAATTAGTTTTCCGCCCTCGTAATCAATTCCTTCGTTTAGCATGTCCGCAAATTTTATATCGCTAGGGGTAGAATTTTCAGAAAAAGTCCATTCTAAACTTAAATCGCTTGCATCAACTATAAACTTATTCTTTAAAATTGTAAGCCTTGTAAAACTTGAATAGGCGTTTTTGTATTCATAATCGGTTATCATATAACAAACATAGTATATGCCAGGTGATAGCTCGTCAATTTGGCAAGGATTTAATATGCTTGACTCAGGAGTTAAATCTTTTGAATAATCTATCTCGGGTTTTAGTTGATATAAACTAAAGTATGTAGGAGAGTTGTATTCATATTCATCTTCACCAGGGTTTACAATAATTGAAATTTTGTAGCCCGTTTCTCTTGTGCCATAATATAAGGTATTGTTTAAATCTTCTTGCCCAGAAATTAAACTTGTTATATTCAATGAATAAGAATTAGGGTTTGCAGGTTTTGTGATGTTGACTTTATAGTTTTGTGAAAAGTTGTTGTAAGAAAAAACCAAAGTCCATGTTCCATAATCAAGCGTTTTTTCATCAATCTCCGCTACATAATCACTGTATAACATCATATCGCCACTTGGGGAAATTACACTTATAACGCATTCTTTTGTAACATCTTTTTTAGAATTGTTTTTGTGTATTGCGGTAACCGAATAATTTTTCAAATCGTCCACTTCGCCATATACACGCTCAATATAACTTCCTTGTTCTCCGCCAATCGTAATAATAAGCATTTCTACAGCATTAGCATTACATGCACTAAATATTAACGAAAACGGAATTAAAAGCGAAAAGAGCAAAATTATAACATGTTTATTTTTCATAAATTACTCCCATTTAAACAATTATTTTGTGTAAATATACTTTTAGTATAACAAAATTACTTAAAAAATACAAATATATCAGTAGTCTCATTTAATTGTATTTTTTATAAAATTGTGATAATATGCTCATATAAGAGAGGAAAATATGAAAAAAATTAACAATTCAATTGTTATTAGTTTAATTTTTGGTTGCATATTGCCGTTTATGTTTGTTGGAGGAATATTGCTTATTGTATTTTTTGCGGGCAAAAATACTCTTTTAATGGTTTTGGGCATAATTGGCGTAGTTTTGGGATTTTATGCAACTCCAATAGTTTGGACAAATTATGGCGGTAAAAAATCTTATAAAAGAATGTTGCAACTTGTGTATAACGAAAATATTTACTCAATTGCAGAACTTGCAACACAACTTGGTATATCAGAAAAAAATGCTCTGCAAAATGTCAGATATTTAATTAATAAGGGTTATTTAACAGGATTTTTGCTTGTTGATGAGTCTTACTTAAAATTAAATCAAAATGTAAAACAAGAAAAAACAATTCGCGTTATAAAATGCCCAAGTTGTGGTGCAAAAACCAAAATAGAAAACGAGAAAGGCGTTTGTGAATATTGTGGCGAAATGATTGACATTTCACGCCAGTAAAGGGGAATTATGAATAGTTTAAAAAGACTACAAAAAATAAACAAAATATTGCATGTTTTATCAGTAATAGTGTTTGTATGCTCAATTGTAACCTTGTGTATAAGTTGCATAGCAACGCTTTGCTTTGCCATTTGGGGAAATAACCCTGATGTTATAAATTTTGTGGCATCATTTGGTGAAGGATATGATTTTAATGTTGTGATGTGTTTTTGCGTATGTGCAATTGTTGATAGTGCATTTTATATCGCACTTTATTACTATATAAAAAGATTTTATAAGCAAGAGCTAGACATTGGCACACCATTTGATAAAAAGGTGGTAAAACAAGCACGCCTTGTGGGAATTTTGCATATTGTGTTGCCACTAGCATCAATTATTGTTTCTGCAATTGTTGTTGCATGTTTTGGCACTCAAAGCATTAATTATTCCAACGCCTCAGCAGTGGTTATTGGAATTGTGTACTTAATTGTATCTTGCGTGCTAGAATATGGCACTGAATTGCCAACAAAAAAGAAAGGCATTCAAGAGTAAAAATATCTTTTAACATATTTTTTACTAATTATATCGCCATAGTTTTATCAAAATTTATTTAAAATTATAGTTAAAATTATTAAAACAACCTCGTGTACCCGAGGTTGTTTTTACATTTAGGCGTTTTTAAATTGTATTAAAATTTCATCTTTTTTGTCATCGTATGAAGCAAAAAGTACATTTTTTAATGATTTTTTGTTAATTTTTGCCTTTTTAAATAACCAATCCACATCTTTGTTATATTCATTTAACGAACTATACGATATATGCCCATCAATAATTAAATAGCAAGGCAAATTGGCTTTTTCAATGTCGTCTTTAAAATCGCTGATAACGGTTTGCCTTAAATATTCCTTTGGCATAATGCTTAAATTCCCGCTCGTTTCAAAAACCGCAAATGCAATGTCTGCAATGTTAAAATAGCCCTTTTCACGACACATAGAAATTATGTCGTTTATATCTAACTTGCTCTTTTTTAGTGCCTTATATTCAATTTGTCCGTTGTAGATAATTGTTTGAGGTCTGCCTTTAAAAAAGTGTTTCATTTTAGGACCTTTTCGCCCCAAAAACGATACAAAAAGGTCAAATAGCAAAAACACAGTCATTCCTATTAGATAATAGTAAAATGGTGTTTCGCCAACATCGGTTGCCATTTCAGCCGATATAGAACCAATTGAAATTCCCATAACATAATCAATATATTCAAGTTGTGCAATTTGCTTTTTGCCCATAATTTTAGAAATTATAAACAAATAAAATACCGAACTAAAAGAAAAAATTAACAATTTAACTATATCTGACATGTTGATAATTTTTAACATAAAAGGGAAGTTATATACTTTGTTTTATCCTTAAAATAATTTTGTTATAACAACAGTAACCATTGGCACTGCAAAGTAAGATTGTGCAATAGTGCTTTGAATGTTGCATCCGTTTACAAAAATGCTCTTTTGTTGGGTGTTTACAACCTCATATGCAGTGGCAACATCTGCAACAACAAATATTGCATGACCAAACACACTGCTTGCACATTCGTTTGGAGTCCAAGTGTTGGCTCCTGCAATAATTTTTTCGTTATCAACCTCTCTAAACGCAATAGACACAAAATCGGTGGCAGGATTAAAAACATTTCCGTCTTTTTTTACATAGGCATTTGTTGTAAACTCAACCTTGTAAACACCTGTCTTGTTGAACTGAATTGTGTTGTCTGTGCTGTCAAGCTCAACAATTCCACCATAGTCAATCTCAAGCCTCATTAACGGAAGCCTGCCACCCGACTCAATTTCAATTCCTTCAGTAGGGAAAGTTGTTGGGTCGTCATTGTAAGATATTATAAAAGCACCATTAACATCTGTTTCGCCTTTGTCGCCTGGGTCGCCTTTTTCTCCCTTATCACCCTTTGGACCTTGTTCTCCTTGGTCGCCTTTGTCTCCCTTTAAACCTCGTTCACCAGGAAAACCTTGGTCACCTTTTGCTCCCGTGGCACCAGTAGCTCCTCTTGGTAAATAAAAATCTAAAAAGTGGGTGCCGTTTTCATATCTGTCATAAACATCTGCACCTTCTTCGGGCTCACTCGTTATAACAAAACCTGTTTTAACTTTTTCACTTTCACCAATGTCGCCTTTTGGAATGTAAAAGTCCAAATAGGCTGTGTTGTCAATATATTCTGAGTTTACTTTTGCTTCACTTGTTGGCTCAGTAGTTGTGGTTGAACGTACAACAATGGTTCCGCCAATTGCTCCTGTGGCTCCTGTAGTGCCTGTAGCGCCAGTCGCCCCCGTGGCACCTGTTGCACCAGTTGGTCCTGTTGCCCCTGTAACCCCAGTTGCTCCTGTGGCTCCAACATCACCTCTTGGACCTTGTGGACCACTAGGACCAACCAACCCAATTACATTTGGTCTTGGGCTAACACATCTGCATCTATTTCTTTGAAAACATTTATTTACTCCCATATCATTTGCTCCTTAAAAAGTTTCAAATCATTATATTATCTTTTTAAATACAATGTTAAAACATGAATATATGTGCATATATTCTAATGCGATTTTCCTTTATTTTAACGGCATCGCGAGTTGTTAGTTTAATTAAAAGCAATAATATTTTATATATAATGTGATGCCGTTGTTTACAACGGATTTGCGTTAGCAAATAAAAATTTTAACTTGCATAAAATTTTACATCACATAGGTTATAATATGATACATGAACAAACATTCATATACTAATAAATAGTAACATTTGATATTTCCCACACATAGACTGATATGTGTAAATTTTCACAAAAGGAGAATAGTATGTCAAAAATATTAAATACTTCGTCAATTACTTCCAATTACGAATTGCCAGACTCTACAGTTAAAGAATACACAACAACCAGTAATGAAAGTATGACGGAAAACATGACCACATCTTTTACAAAAGTTAGGTCAGTTAGCAAAAGCTATGTAAGTGATAATGAAGAAGTTGAAGTAACATTGGTTTTAACAAACAATAGTGAAAAAACAGTAGAAGATGTAAGAATTGCCGATACAATCAGCGATGGTGGCACATTTAAAGAAGGTTCTATGACAATTGATGGTGAGGCACAAGCCGACTTTGACGCGTCAAACTATACCTTGCCAAATAATATCGGACCAAGTGAGTCTGTTACGGTTAAATACACAATGACTGTAGCAAAAACTGAAACAAGTGATGTTGTAAACTCTTTTTCTACCATTACCTATAACGTTAATGAAGTCTCTGATTTAGAGGAAAAATCAAACACTGTTGAAGTAAATATTGTTGAAAACAAAGTAACAATTGTTAAAACCTCTGACAAAACAGTTGTTATTGCAGGTCAAAAACTTATGTTCCAAAACGTTATCGAAAATGTTGGTGGCGTAAAAAATACCGATGTAATGTTTAAAGACCCAATTCCAGAAGGCACAACATTTGTTGAGGAGAGCGTGACAATAGACGGCACACCTCACACCGATTTAAACCCAGAAACAGGCTTTAAAATTGATGATTTAGATGTTGGCAAAAAAATAACAATAACATTTGAGGTTACGGTAAACTAAAATGCAAAAAACTATTAAATTTCAATCTATAATTACATGTATATGTAATAACAAGCAAACAACTTTTGTAAGTAATGTGTTAGAAATAACGCGAGCGGAAAGTGTAGTGCCAAAAAGAAGCATACCATATGTTAAAAAAGAGCATGTGGAGTGTAAACGCGAGCCATGTAGGTGCCAACTTTTAAAATTACTCATATTATTAATGCTTAAAAAGTAGATTAAATTTAATAATGTAAACCCTAAATATTCTGCATTATTGTGGAATGTTTGGGGGTTTGTTTTATATATTGAGCAAAGGCTAAAGAACATTTTTAAATAAATAGTTGCTTTATGTTTAAGAAAAGAGTATTCTATTAAAATATAATGCTGGCATGGCTAAAGGGCTCTAAAGTGTTAGCAAATTAAAATAAAAGGGTAAAAGCAATGATATACAAACTTTACGCCTACGGGCGTGAAATTAGAACTTTATGAGAATGCAATAAACGGCTTTTTTAAAAAGAGCTTTTGGTATAAAAAAATTAAAAATCAAATCAAAAAATTTTTAAATAGTAGGAGAAATAATATGTTTGTAAAAAATGCTTATGAGCAATTAAAAAATAGAGGATTTGTGTTTCAAACAACACATGAACAAGAAATAGAAAAAATTTTAAGTCAAGGTCCAATCACTTTTTATATTGGTATTGACCCAACTGCAGACAATTTGCATATTGGTCACTTTTTTGGCTTGCAAATGGCAAGAATTTTGCAAGACTGCGGGCATAGATGTATAATTTTAATAGGTGGTGCAACCGCTTTAATTGGCGACCCAAGTGGCAAAAAAGATATGCGTAAAATGATGAGCAAAGAAGAAGTTGCTCACAACGCAGAAGAAATTAAAAGTCTTTTAAAAAGATTTATCGTTTTAGACGGCGAAAATCCAGCAATAATTGTAGACAATGCTGAGTGGTTAAAACCTGCAACATACATCGACTTTTTGCGTGAAGTTGGTGTGCACTTTAATGTTAACGAAATGCTATCAAAAGACCTTTACAAATCAAGACTTCAACAAGGTGGCTTAACCTTTATGGAAATGGGCTACACACTTCTTCAAGCATACGATTTTGTATATTTAAATGATAAATACAACTGCGTGCTAGAAATTGGCGGTTCTGACCAATGGGGCAATATCACCGCAGGCACAGAACTTTCTAGAAAAATGAATTACAAAGATGGCACAAAACGTCCACTTATGATGGGGTTAACATGCCCACTTTTAACAAATGCAAATGGCGTTAAAATGGGTAAAACAGAAAAAGGCACTCTTTGGGTTTCTAGAGAAAAAACATCTGCGTTTGAATTTTATCAACATTTTGTTAACTGCTTAGACCAAGATGTTGAAAGACTTTTGCGTTTCTTTACAAAAATTGATGTGGCAGAAATTAAAAAGATGTGCGAAGAGGACATTGTTAAAGCAAAAAAACTTATGGCGTTTGAAGTAACAAAACTTGTTCACGGACAAGAGGAAGCACTAAAAGCGGAAGAAACAGCACAAAACTTGTTTGCAAACGGTAATGCAGATTCTTCTAACATGCCAACCGAAACAGTTAATGTTGGCTCTGGTATGACAGTTTTAGACTTTTTGGCAAGCCTTAGCATAATCTCTTCAAAATCTGAAGCTAGAAGACTTTTAGACCAAAACGGCATTATGCTAGATAACGAAAAAAAGAATAACCCTGCCGAAATGATTGATATATCAAAAGATGAAATTATTGTAAAAAAAGGCAAAAAGACATTTGTAAAAGCCATTTTACAAAAATAGTAAACGCGTAATTTGTGCTAAAAAACAACCTTGACGGGCATAAATATGTGTGTTAAACTCTTTATATAAAGAGAGGTTTAAATGAATATTGAAGATTACAAAAAAACATCATTTTTAGCCAATGTTTCTTATCAAGAAATTAAAGAAATTGTAGAGCAGTGTGGTTATAGTCTTGTTTATAGACTAGGTGGCGAAGAGGACGGTCAAAGACAAACAATAGAAAAAATTTACGACTCTAAAAACCGCAAAGTAATAATAGAAGTGTGTGCAAAAAACAAACTTCAAGAAGAATTGCATAATCGCACCATGCAAATATTTGGATTTGGAAAAACTTTTCCAGACTACTTCAGCACAACCATTTTGCGTATAGAAGATTATTCAATTTACGATATGTTGAATAGTTCTGTGAGCGATAATAGCAACGTTGAACAAATGCAAAAAACTTATGCAAGTTACATGTACAATAAATTTGGCGAAAGATATAGACAAGCATACAATAGATATATTACAAGACAAATCAACAAAAACAAAGAAGAAGAGCCACAAAAATAATTGTCTAAATAATTGATTATTATTGGCATATTAGTTGATAAAAAATTATATAATTAAAATAATTAAAATATTTACAAAAATTAGTTAAAAATCATTTAAAAATGCTAAAAAAATCAAAAAATTAATAAAAAACATTAATTTTTATTAAAAATATCAATAAAAAAGACGGAAATTAATTTTTCCGTCTTTTTTTTAACTTTATTAGTTTTTAAACTATTTTGTTTTTGTTACTTCTTCAGTTTCTTTATGTTTTTCGTTTTCTTCCAAATATTCTTTAGCGTAGTTGTACATTGTGTTGATTTCTTTGCTTAAGTTTATATTTGCTAGTTTTAAACTGTTTTCTTCAGAAGATAAATCTTTGTCGCCTTGTTCTCTATGAACTCTTAACTCTTCTTGAGCAGATGACCTTGCATCACATGCGTTTACAAAATCTAAATAGTTTTGGAAAACTTTTTTATCTTTGTCTGCAACATCTGCAATTTTAATGCCGTCTGGGCAAATAGTTTTTATAAGAGTTTTAATAGATTGTACTGTAACATCTAGCTCTTCCATAGATTTTGGTGATTTGCTAGCAACATTAGATAATTCACTGTATGTTTTGCTAACAACTTTTTTAATATTTTCAGAAGTAGGTTCCAAAACATTGGTTTTAACAGGTTCAGTTTTAGCATCTGCATCTTTTGCATCTTTTTTGCTATTTGCTTCTTGAGTTACAGCTTCTGTTTTGTTTTCGGTTGTTTTTTCAACTTTTACATCTTTATTTGTTTCAGCTTGTGGGGCAGGAGTGGTTGCAACAGCCTCTTTAGTTGCTACTGTTTCTTCTTTTTTGCCGTCTTTTTCTTCAGCATTTGGGTCTTTTTGTGAGTCCTCAGTTTTTGCATTCTCACTAGCACCTTTTTTTGCACTCTTTTTAATTGCTTTTGTGTTTTCTTCTGCTACTTTTAATGATTCTTTTTCTAATTTTGATTTTTCAAGGTCAGCATGTAAATTGTTTAAAGCAATATTAATATTATTGTTTTCTGCTGGAGCGTTAATGCCTAATGAGTTGTCTATATCGCTAATTTGTTTGTTAATTTTTGCAAGTTCAGCATCTAATTTTTGCATTCTTGTAACATTTTTATCTGTTTTTGCTTTTCCTGAAATTTTTAGTAATTTTGCTTGTTTTTGTGTTTGTTTGTCTAATAATTTTTCTCTTTTGTTTTGCAATTTTTGTTCAGGAGTTAATTTTTGTTTTGCTTGTTTAACATATGAGCCAGACAAAATGGTTGTTCCTAAAATGCTTGTTGCCAAGAAACATCCAAACAAAACAAATGCTAAAACGCTTGTAAACACGCCAGTTAGCATTAAAATGCCAAGAATGGTTGTAACAAATATGCTAAATTCTGTTGATAATTTATAGTTTTGAACTTCAGGCTTTTTATCTTCTGTCTTTTCGCCCTCTTGCGCTGGGGTTGCAGTTTGAGCATTGTTGGCTTGTTTATTCTCTTTCTTTTCTTCTTTTTTCTCTTCTTTCTTTTCGCCTTCGGCAGATTTGTTTTCGTCAGCTTTTGCAGGTTCTGTTTTGTTTTCTGCTTTGTCGTCAGTTTTTGCATTCTCACTAGAAGCATTGTCGTTTTTGTTTTCAGGAGCACTTGTTTCGGTTTGTACTGCATTATCTGCGTTTGGTGTTGCATTTAAGGTTTGAACAGGCTCCTTTTTTTCTGCTTGCTCAATGCCGTCAAATGCTTTAACAAAATCAGATTGTCTGTTTACTTTAATGTAGTCTATGTCGTTTGTTTTGTAATCTTCTTCAGTTTTAAAGGTGTAAGGTTTTTCTGCATTGATAAAACTTGCAACTTTTTCAAGTTCTTCTTCACTCATTTTAAATGCAATTCCAGAATTTTGTTTGCCACCAATTCCTGAGTTTCTGCCCATTGTAAAGCCCAAAATTGAGTTTGGACCCATTTTGTAAAGATTTTGGTTTTCAGGGTTTACCTGAACCATTTTGTGACCTCTGCCAACATACAAAATATCGTTGTATTTAATAAGATTTAAAAGTCCACTTTTAGATTTAAAAGTTTCAACTCCCATAAACGCCTTGTCGGTGTCTGTAAATGCCTCAAAAATTTGGAAAGGAAAACTTTCCACTTTTATATTCTGTTCAGAAATATCATGAAAAAGTGTAGAAGGCAAAATAACTCCAAAAGGTTTGCTTTGTGTGTGAATTGGCTCAAATTTGGAACCTTTTTTTGCTTCTATAGAAAAACTGTTAATTCTGTAGGTTGTTTTTCCACCGTCTAGCGTAAAGGTTAAATTTTGATTGTAATCCATTCTGATATTGCTAATTGGCAATTTTGCAACAGGCTTTTCTGATGAAATGCCCTCTTTAAAAATTTCATAATCACCACTTGAAGTGTCTATAATTAACTCTTTTTTCTCGGTGTCAATTATATAAAGT
>CAVISZ010000060.1:0-3496 GCA_963645585.1 uncultured Eubacteriales bacterium | reverse complement strand
TTGGCAAACACCACATCAAAACTGCCACAATTTACATGCTCAGCATAGTTTTGTATTTTGTCATTAATTACCTTTATTTTTTCTTGCATGCCACACAAAGTGATATTTTTTTGTGCCAGCAATGCTTGAGATTTTTGCAACTCAAAGGCAACAATTTCTTTTGGTTTTTCTTTGTAATTGACCAAAATAGAAATAACGCCCGAACCCGTACCAATTTCCAAGCACACATCTGAATGTTTTGCCTTTACAAAATTTGCGAGCAAAACTGAGTCACTGGTAAAACTGTAATTGTTTTTGTCTTGTATAATTTTAAGACCGTCAAGTTGCAAATCGTCAAGTCTTTCGCTTTTTTCTAATTTTATTTCCATAAATAACACAAAAGTTTGTTGCAAAAATAGCAAACAAACTTTACCTTTTAAAATTTAATATCTTTCACGCTATAATCTCTGATGTTTTGTGAACCATCAGGATTAATAAACTTAACACTCACCTCTTGCTTTAAAAGGTTGCAATACACAACAAGGCCCTTGCCGTCTTTGGTGGTGACTTCCGTGTTTAAACGAGGCATAAATTTGCTAACCTCGCTGTAATATTCATTTTCGTAAGCAAGACAACATTTTAGTTTTCCACAAAGACCACTTATGCTAGTTGGGTTAAGTGACAAGCCTTGCATTTTTGCCATTTTTATACTGCTATGAGTCGCATCACTTAAAAATTTAGAGCAACAACACTCTCTGCCACATGGTCCAAGCCCACCCATAACTTTTGTTTCTTCTCTAACATCTAGTTGTTTTAGTTCTATACGCATTTTGTATTTGCCCGCAAGTTGCTTTACAAGTTCTCTAAAGTCTATTCTAGAGTCTGCGGTAAAACTAATTATCACTTTGCTTGCGTCAAAATTTAATTCTGCACTAACAATCTTCATTGCAAGGTTGAGTTTTAAAGCAAATTGCTCGCACGTTTGCTTAATTTCGTTTTCTTTTTGCTTGTTGTTTTCTTTTACAGAAATCTCTTCTTTGCTTGCAATTCTTAAAATCTTTTTTAAAGGTTCTTTAAATTCTTCTTGTGGTTTTACACTAACTTTAGAACAAATTGTTCCAATTTCTAAACCTCTTATGGTTTCAACCACAACCTGTTCTCCATATCTTACGTAAACATCTGAGCAATCAAATGAGTACGCTTTGCCATTAGGCGTAAAACACACTTTAACTTCTTTTACTTGCATATATATTTAATCTCCAAAATTTTTAATAATAAATCGTCTGCCAAAATTGCCAAGTTAACATTGCTATCAAGCTTTTGTTTTGCATCGTTTAAACATTTTAAAATTTGAGTGATTGCAAAAGTAGAAAATTCACTCACCAGCATTTCAAATTCTTCTTGTTCTAACTTGTTTAAAACCAAGCTTGGTTTGTTTAATGACAACATTAGCATGTCTCTAAAAAACATGTTTAATATTTTTAAATTTGTTTCAAAAATATTTTTATCTTTTGAAAAATATAAAGAAAAATATGGAATTTGTGAGCTATTTTTCATATTTTTAATTAAATTTTTCATATTTTTATAATTTTCTATGAATTTTGTGTCATTTAAAATGTTTTGCGTGCTACCAATATATCCGTCACCAAAGCATATTGCAATTTGCAAAACATCATTACTAGCAGAAGTAAAAACTTCTTTTAAGTCACTTTCCTTCAATTTGTCAACCGTCATTTTTTGAACACGTGATTGTATTGTGCTTAGCACTTTTTCAAGATTTGATGCAGACATTAAAAATACTACATTTAAAGGTGGCTCTTCCAAAAGTTTGAGCATTTTGTTTTGTGCCTGCTCGGTTGCAAGGTCTATGTTGTTGATGATAAAAATTTTGTACTTTGATAGCATTGGCTTTACTTGAACATTATCGTAAATGCTAGAAGCGTCACTAACCATAAAGTTTTGCCCTTTTGGATAAACCAAAACATCTGGATGTGTTCCCGCGTTTATTTTTAAACAATTATCACATTTGTTGCAGGCGGTGTTTGTGTCACATTGTAAAAATTTTGCAAGTTCCAAAAGCAAAATTTGATTTGTTAAAGCATCAGGACATACAAACAAATACGCCTGACTTAACTTGCCACACGTAAGATTCTTTTTAAACTCATTAAAAACATCTAAATTTTTTATTTGCTTTTCAAAATTCACACTCACATTTTATCATACTTTATGACAATTTACAATTGTTTAAAAATAATTGTTTTTCACTACAAAAATAAAAGAACTCATTAAAATATAATAAGTTCTATTATTAAAAATAAATTATCATGTAGCTTTATAAGTTAAATATCCATCTGTTCCCACTTTTGCGTAAGTATAATCAGTTTTATTTGAGTCAAATGCTAAAGCCTCATTTGATGTTTTGTTTAAATTAGTGCATCCAGTAAAGACATCTGAATAGTGATAAGTTGCACTAGTATCAACACTTTCAGTACTCCAACCATCACCAACATATATTGTTGTGATTAATTTACAACCATAAAACATACTAGCCATATCTGTTACTTTTGTTGAATTAAAGCTTGTTAAATCTAATTGCATCAAATTCTCACACGATGAAAACATACTGGACATATCTGTTACTTTTGCTGTATCAAATCCTGAGATATTTATTGAAGACACTGCTCGACAATTACTGAACATACCACCCATAGATGTAACATTTGCAGTATCAAAATTACTTAAATCAATTTTTGCCAATTTAGTACAGTACCAAAACATATTCGTCATCGTTTCTACTTTAATGGTATTAAAATTTGATACATCTAATTCAGTTAATCCGCTACATCCATTAAACATATATTTCATAGATGTAACTTTGGATGTATTAAAACTAGTAATATTTAATGAAGTTAATCCACTACAATTATCAAACATGGAACCCATTGAACAAACATTTGCAGTATCAAAATTACTTAAATCCAAATTATTTATTGAACTACACTTTGTGAACATTCCATACATGTTTGTAACATTTTTTGTGTCAAAATTTGACAAATCAATATTTGTCACCGAACTACAATAGGCAAACATTTCAGCCATATTTGTAACATTTGGTGTAACAAATTTACCACAATCAATACTTGTTAACTTACTGCAATTTGAGAACATAGATTCCATATTAGTAACTTTTGACGTATCAAATTGCGTTAGATTTAAAGAAATAATCGAAGAACAATAGCTAAACATACTTTCCATGCTATAAATTTTTGTAAAAATTGTATTTTCAAAAGAAATTGTAGTTAACCCACTTAAATATTGAAATTGATATCCAACATTTTCGTCACCTAATACATATTGAGCAGGCATTCCTGGCTCAGATACCTTCCTTTTAACATTAGTAGCACTGTTGGGAATATAAATTTTTAGAGGCGAATAAAATATAATTGAATAATCGTTGTCTGAATTTTTAATTGAGTATGCAAACACTTCCTCTATCTCATCATTCAAAGTATCAGAT
>CAVISZ010000059.1:0-2253 GCA_963645585.1 uncultured Eubacteriales bacterium | reverse complement strand
AAACGGGGTGAATTTTTTGAGATGGAGCGATTAAGAAATAGAATTTAGGAGAAAAACACAATTTTTTAACCCTCCCGACATGCACTTTGAAAACAAAGTGCATGCCACCCTCCCTTGGCAGTGAGGGGAAACGTGTCTGCAATCTTTTTCGTTACAAGCCAACTGGCAGTGAAGCAAAACATGAGAACATGCTTTTGCGTTAAAATTCCTTGGCAGTGTGATAACAAACTTTTGTGTTAAAGCACCCCTGGCGTTAGCGGAAACGTTATGACATGTTTTAGCGTTGAAAATACATTGGCAATGAGAGGAAAAGCATTTAGTTAAACTTAGATGACAAAAAAACACCTTGAGAAAAACTCAAAGTGTTTAAAATTTGACAACCATTATTCAATCATCCCTCTGCATTCATAATTCTTTTTCGGTCATTAATTGTTCATTCTTGTTAGGACATTAATCTTCATTCTTTAATCATCATTCATAATTAATTAATGTTTATCAATCATTATTCATAGTACATTATTCATCATTGATTATTATTCATCAATAATCATTCATAATGTCGTTAGTTATTTTTTAAATCCGTCTTTTAGGGAGATTGTTGAGTTAAAAATGTAGTTTGATGGGGTTGAATCTTTATCTAAGGTATAATAACCTTTTCTCATAAATTGGAATTTATCATAAGGTTTTGCATCAAGCAAGAATTTTTCTGCAAGAGCCTTAGTTTCGGTCAAAGAGTCTGGCTCTAAAATTTCATCAATTGAAGTGCCTTGTGCAAGTGCTTTGCCTGGCCACAAATATTCTGCTTTTGTTAAATTTTTAAAGTTACGAATTGTACATTCAAAAGCGTTTTCTTTGGCAACAAAGTGAATTGTGCCTTTTACTTTAATTCCGCTATTATCTTGACCGCTTTTTGTTCCTGGGATGTACTCACATTTTAAATAGTCAATTGTGCCGTCTGGTTTGTATACAACATCGTTACATTTAATAATGTAAGCACCTTTAAGTCTAACCATTCCATTTAGCACCAAACGATTATATTTTGGAGGAGGATTTAATGCAAAGTCCTCTTGCTCGATATAGATTTCTCTGCTAAAGAGTGCGGTATGCTTGCCTGCATTTTCGTCATTTGGGTTGTTATCTACCTCTATTTGTTCGGTTTGCCCCTCAGGATAATTTTCTATAACAACTTTTAAAGGCTCCAAAACAACCATTGCTCTTGTGGCAACTTTGTTTAAGTCATCTCTTATATAATGTTCTAGTGAGCTAAAAGGAATTGTACTTTCGCTTGCAACAACACCACAACTGCGAATAAAGTTTTTAACGCCGTCTGCAGTATAGCCACGTCTTTTCATTCCAACAATGGTTAAAAATCTAGGGTCATCCCAGCCAAGAACTTTGCCAGAATTAACAAGTGCTTTTAAATAACGTTTGCCAAGCAAAACATTTTCTAGGTTTAAAGTTGAGAACTCACGTTGTTTTGGTGCAAAAGGTTTTTTCCAGCCGTGGTCAATAAACCATTCATAAAGTTCGCGGTGAACTCTAAAAGTTATATCGCACAAACTATATGTTACACCCTCTAAAGCATCTTCCATTGGATGAGCAAAATCGTAGATTGGATAAATGCACCATTTATCACCTGTTTTATAGTGGTGTTCGTGAGAAATTTTATACATGATTGGGTCACGCATTAAAATGTTAGGGTGAGCCATGTCGATTTTTGCACGAAGAGTGAGCGAACCGTCTGGATATTTGCCCGCTTTCATTTCTCTAAAAAGTTTTAAACTTTCCTCTTTTGGTCTATCTCTAAAAGGACTATTTTTTCCTGGCTCAGTCAAAGTGCCTTTGTATTGTTGTTGCTCTTCTTGAGAGAGTTCGTCAACATAGGCGTAGCCGTCCATTATCATTTGCTCAGCTATTTCGTAAATTTTATCAAAGTATGCTTCGCTTGCAAAAATCATTGCTTTTGGAGTGTAGCCAAGCCACTTTAAGTCTGCCATGTAACTATCAGCAAATTCGCCTTGTTCTCTGCTTGGGTTGGTGTCGTCCATTCTTAAATAAGTATAACCACCAAATTTGATTGCTGTTTCAAAGTCAATCATCCACGCTTTGCAGTGACCAATGTGCCAATAACCGCTTGGCTCTGGAGGACAACGAGTTATAACCTCTTTTGCTCTGCCCGCTTTTAAATCTTCTAAAATTTCATCTTCTATAAAATTAGATGGCTGAATTGTGTTTAAATCTATCATGCTTTAC
>CAVISZ010000058.1:569-4236 GCA_963645585.1 uncultured Eubacteriales bacterium | reverse complement strand
TATATACAAAATGGAAAGAAATTCTCAAAAAAATAATTGAGAAAAAGCACGGAAATGAGCCATATTACACACCACAAAAAATAGAAAAACTAGCGCAAGAAAATGCAAGATATTTTGCATCAGTTTACACAAACACTTCGCTTGCATACACTGTTTCTTATAGACAGTTAAACTATATTTATGGTTGGCTAAAAAACATAGACAAGCACCCAAGCGAGTTAATTAGAAAATTAAAACCAACGGCAGATGAGTTCTGTAAAAAATTAGAACTTAGACACTTGATAGATAACGACATCGCCAAATTTGGCGAAAACAGAGGTTTTAGCCTAATTACCGATAGAGACCACAAAGAATATTTTGGCGATGTATATTCAACAAAATATTATGGCTCGTATGCTCAACTTGCACAAGCACAAAGACATCGCACTTTAAACTATCAGTTCAAAGAAATGAACATCAATCGTTTTTATGTTCCACCAATTATAAGAGATAACGAAAAACTAAGATTTATGTGGATAGAGGATATGTTAAAAGTAAACAACCTCACTCCACAAGGCAAACTAATAGAAATTTACGAGCGTGGCACACCTGAGGATTTTATTTTAAAAACAAGAGAACGCCTTTGTACTTGTGCTCAACTAGAAATAGCAAACCAAACCAAAGCAACTCTCCAAAAATACATAAAAAATGCCGATAGCGAACAAGTAAAACAAATGCTAGAAACCTATAACAAAGGTGCTCGTTGCGTTAGTGGCTTTAAATGCAATTCCCCATGTGGGCTAGCAAGCGGAATACAACTAGAAAGAGATATTTAACATTTTAAAAATTAGTGTAAATGTAAAAAACTTAAATTAAAAAAACGCTCATAAATACACGTTTAAATTAATACAACAAAAAAATTTGCGTAAAAGCAAATTTTTTTGTATACTTTAAACCACGTAGGAGAAATTATGTCAGAAAGACAAAAACATATAAGAAACTTTTGCATTGTGGCACACATAGACCACGGCAAAAGCACACTTGCAGATAGATTAATAGAAAAAACGGGCACAGTTAGTGCAAGAGATATGGAAAATCAACTTTTAGATAGCATGGATATTGAGCGTGAGCGTGGCATAACAATCAAACTCACCCCAACTCGCATGTTTTACACAAAGGACGGAGTAGAGTACACTTTAAACCTAATAGACACTCCAGGACATGTTGACTTTACCTATGAAGTTTCCCGCTCTCTAGCAGCGTGTGAAGGTGCAATTTTAATTGTTGACGCAAGCCAAGGCGTGGAGGCTCAAACACTAGCAAACGCATATCTTGCAATAGATAATAACTTGGAAATTTTGCCTGTTATAAACAAAATTGACCTTCCAAGTGCCGATATACCAAAAGCAAAGCAAGAAATTGAAGATGTTATAGGCATTCCTGCAGATAATGCTCCTTGCATCTCGGCAAAAGACGGAATTAACATAGAACAAGTGCTCGACCAAATAATATCTGAAGTCCCATGCCCAAAAGGCGATGAAAACGCCCCACTAAAAGCCCTTATTTTTGATAGTTATTACGATAACTTTAAAGGTGCAGTTTGCTTTGTTAGAATTTTTGACGGCTCATGCAAAATTGGCGATAAAATACTTATGATGCAAACTGGCAAACAATATGAAGTGACCGAAGTTGGCGTTTTTACTCCAAACATGAAGCCATGTAGCATTTTACAAGCGGGCGATGTTGGATATATTTGCGCTAGCATAAAAAACTTGTTAGATACAAAAGTGGGCGACACTATAACAAGCGCCATAACACCAAGCAAAGAAATGTTGCCAGGCTATAAAGAAGTTCAACCAGTTGTGTTCAGCGGAATTTTCTTAGTTGACGGCAGTAAATATGGCGACTTAAAAGACGCGCTCGAAAAACTTAAACTAAACGATGCGTCTCTTGCGTTCTCGCCCGAGGTAAGTAAAGCCCTAGGCTTTGGCTTTAGGTGTGGCTTTTTAGGGCTTTTGCATATGGATATAATCACCGAAAGACTAGAGCGTGAGTTCAATTTAGACATCATAACAACCGCACCAAGCGTTTCCTATAACGTATACAAAACAAATGGTGATATGCTTGTTGTTAGCAATCCGTCAATTTTGCCACCTGTAAGCGAAATAGATAGAATAGAAGAACCAATGGTTAAACTGTTTGTTTTTACTCCTCCAGAATATGTTGGTGCAATTATGGAACTTTGCCAAGATAAACGCGGTGAATATAAAGATTTGCAATATTTAGACAAAGCCCGCGTAAGACTTGAATATAAAATTCCTTTGGGCGAAATAATATATGACTTTTTTGATAGTTTAAAATCAAGAACAAAAGGCTATGCAAGCCTAGATTACGAAATGGCAGGCTTTGAGCCAAGCGACCTTGTAAAATTAGACATTTTGTTAAACGGCGAGCCATGCGATGCTTTAAGTTTAATTACTCATCGTGAAAAAGCATACGAAAGAGGCAGAAACATTGCCGAAAAACTAAAAAAGGTTATTCCAAGACAACTTTTTGAAGTGCCAATTCAAGCATGTATTGGTGGCAAAATAATTGCTCGTGAAACCATATCTGCACTCAGAAAAGACGTTCTTGCAAAATGCTATGGCGGTGATATAACTCGTAAACGTAAACTTTTGGAAAAACAAAAAGAAGGCAAAAAACGTATGCGTAAAATAGGCTCAATTGAACTTCCTAGCGAGGCATTTATGAGCATTTTAAAAACCAATGACGAAGAAGATTAAAAGTTAAAATATGACAGAAAAAAAGCCAATCTCAATTTATGTTCATATTCCTTTTTGTATGAGCAAATGCTCATATTGTTCTTTTATATCAAAGTGCGGAAGCAAAGAAGAAATTGATGAATATATAAAGTGCTTAAATGTTGAAATTTTATCAAAAAGCGGAATGTTTAAAGACTGCACTGTTAAAACAATTTACATTGGTGGTGGGACACCCAGCATAATAGATAAAAAGTATATAGAACAAATTTTAAACACCATAAAAGAATATTATGATGTTGCAAAAAATGCCGAAATATCAATTGAGTGTAACCCTTGTAGTTGCACAACAGATAAGCTTAAAACTTATCTTAAATGTGGTGTAAATAGAATAAGTTTTGGTGTTCAGTCACTAAATTCCAATTGCTTAAAAATAATAAACAGAAAACACACGCCACTTATGGCAATAAATGCTGTAAAAATGGCAAAAAGCGTTGGCTTTAAAAACATTTCTTGTGACCTTTTAATTGGTATTCCAAATCAAACAACAAACATGTTGTTAGATGATATAAAAACACTTGCATCACTTGGCATAACTCACTTTTCTGCATATATGTTAATGCTAGAAGAGGGAACAAAACTATATGAAGATGTTTTCATAAACCACACTCAAAAACCTGCCTCTGATGATGAGTGCGTAGACATGTATAATAAAGCATATGAGTTGCTTGAATCTTTAGGCTATAACAGGTACGAAATTAGCAATTTTGCTAAAAAAGATTATGAGTGTAAACATAACATAAATTATTGGGATATGGGCGAGTATGTTGGTTTTGGTTTGTCTGCACATAGTTTTTATAACAACACTAGAATTGCAGGCTTTGAAAAATTAGAGAACTATTGTAAATATATAAAAGAAAAATACATTT
>CAVISZ010000058.1:0-559 GCA_963645585.1 uncultured Eubacteriales bacterium | reverse complement strand
TTTTATTTGCCAAAGTCTGAAGTGCTAACAAATCAAGAAAAAATAGAAGAATGTTTAATGCTTGGATTAAGACAAACAAAAGGTGTCAATTTGCAATCTTTAAAAAATTTAAATTTTGACATTTTAAATGAAAAAGCCAAAACAATAGAGCAGTTAAAGAAAAATAATTTTATTGACATTGCCAACAATCATCTTTTCATTACTCCTCAAAATTTTGGTGCAACTAATCAAATAATTTTAGAATTGTTGCCATAAAGTAAAACAAGACATTCCACTTTTTCTTAAGTGTCATGTCTTGTTTTTTAATAAAACTATTAATAATCAACCAAACCCAACAAATAGTCAGAAGATTCACCCAGTGTTTTGCAAATTAGAATTAATGAGTCAAGAGAAGGTTCTTTTCTTCCTGTGCAATAACTATTAACAATACCTTGTGACATATTTATTCTACGAGCAAGTTCTCTCTGCGATATTTTGTTGTCTGCAAGACACTGCTTTAATCGTTCGCTAAATTTATTCATATAAATATTATACTATTAGTATTCGTTATTTTAGTTGA
>CAVISZ010000057.1:0-6465 GCA_963645585.1 uncultured Eubacteriales bacterium | reverse complement strand
TCAGTCTACAAATTTTTTCAAAATTTAGTAGCCAGCTCCCCTGACAGGGAGCGAAAGATGTGTGCTAACTTACTTTATGTAACAAACGCTAATTCTTTTAACCCCTCCGTCAGTAATTTTGTCACAAAATTACTGACACCTCCCCTTGGCAGTGGAGGAAACGTGTTAACAAACTTTGGCGTTAAAAAAAACACCTTGAGTTAATCTCAAAGTGTTTAAAAATGGTCTTTTATTAATTCTTCATTTTTTCTATTTTTCTACTAGCACAACCGAGTTTTCGTCCAAAAGTCCAATTAGTTCGTTAAGCAAAAGGTTATTTGGGTTAACTTGTTTATTTACTTTAAACGCTTGGTTGGTGCTTGTACATTTGCAAACAACAGGGCAATCGCCTGAGTACATGGAAAGTATAAGCATAACTTTGTTATAAACCGCCTCGTCCTTTGTATCAAATTTGATGTAAAGCGTTTTATTTGTTTTTGGTTTTTCTTCTTTTTGTTCTAAGTCTTTATCTTTCCAAATTACAATTTTGTCAGTGATTACAATTGGCGATTCGCCGTCACGAATAGAAAGTTTGCCTTTTGCGGTTAGCATGCCGTCCTCAACAAGCACATCTTTATATCTATCATAAACCTGAGGGAACAACATAAGTTCAAGCGTGCCGTACAAATCTTCTAGTTTAACAATGCACATCTCTTTGTTGCCATTTTTGGTGTAAACCTTTTTAATTTCGGTAACCAAGCCTCCGCAAGTAACTTCCATGCCGTCAGTAATGCCAGAGTTGTACACAACCTCTTCTTGCTCATCGCCGTCTGGCACATCTTCGCCCGTGTTTTCGGACTCCTCATGTTCTAGCATTTCGCTTGTTAAATTAAAGTCGTCAAAATACTCCATATAGTCATCTAGTGGGTGACCAGAAAGATAAATGCCCAAAACGTCTTTTTCAAACTTAAGTTTTGCGTTTCGGCTAAACTCTTTTATGTCGGGAATTTTAATGGCGTCAAACTCCTCAATTGCCTCGTTTTGCTCACCACCGCCAAACGCGTCAAAAATAGAGAACTGCCCTGTGGCCTTGGACTTTCTGTCTTTAATAGTTTTGTCAATCATAGAGTCGTAAACTGCAACAAGTTGGCTACGAGCATGCCCAAAGCAGTCAAACGCACCGCCAAAGATTAAACTCTCCAAGCATTTTTTGTTTAGCACCTGTTGGTCAGAACGGCTAATAAAGTCTTGAAAACTCTTATACTCGCCGTTTTTATCACGCTCATCTACAATTGTTTGAATAATGCCAACGCCCACGCCCTTTATACCGCTAAGACCATATCTTATTCCGCCGTTCTCCACGCTAAAGAACGCTTTAGACTTATTGATGTCAGGTGGATATATTTTATATTTTTCACGCTTTGCGTAAGTGATGTAGTGTTTAATTTCATCGGCATTGTTAATACGGTTATTGATAACCGCAGTTATAAGTTCAACCTCGTGATAGCACTTTAAGTACGCGGTTTGGAAGGTCAAAAATGCGTATGCCGCAGCGTGCGACTTGTTAAACGCGTAAGACGCAAACGCTTCCATTTGGCTAAACACGTCCTCGGCAACCTCTTTTGGAATGCCAAGTTTTACAGCACCTGGAATTGACTTTTTGCCGTTTGGGTCCTCCCAACCATTAATAAATTTTTCACGCTCAAAAACCATTTGGTCTTTTTTCTTTTTGCCCATGATACGGCGAACGTTATCTGCCTGACCCAAACTGTAACCGCCCATGGCTTGGCACACCTGCATAACCTGCTCTTGATACACAATAACGCCATAAGTAACGTTTAAGATTGGTTCCAAACATGGGTGTGCGTAAGTAACCATTTGAGGGTTGTGTTTGTTTTGAACATATTTTGGAATATATGCCATTGGACCTGGTCTGTATAGCGACACGCCCGCGATGATATCTTCTAGGCAGTCGGGTTTTAGTTCTTTCATAAACTTTTTAAAACCGCCACTTTCTAGTTGGAAAACCGCCTCGGTTTTGCCCTCGCCAAGCATTTTGTAAACATCGGGATTGTTATAGTCCATGTCTTTGCTATAAAAGTCAATATCAATGCCTTTGTCCTCTTTAACATACTGGCACGCTTTGTCAATATCGGTAAGAGTTCTAAGCCCCAAAAAGTCCATTTTTAAAAGCCCTAAATGCTCTAGTTCTATCATGGAGTATTGAGTGGAAATATCTTCGCCGTTTCGCATTAAAGGCACATAGGTGTCTACTGCGTGTGGGGCAATTAAAATTCCGCATGCGTGAGTAGACATGTTGCGAGGCATGCCCTCCATTTTTATAGCGATGTCAATAACTCGCCTTAGCATGTCGTCCTCTTCATAAATGCGTTTTAATTCAGGAATAATATATTTATCGTTTTCAGGCTTGCCTGTTTTGCCAAAGTAATATTTTAAAACGGGAGGTTTTTTAATTCCTTCTGGAAGTTTTGGTGGAATTTGTTTGCTTATTTTATCTGCCATAGAATAAGGCACTTTTAAAACCCTTGCAACGTCTCTTATGGCGTTTTTGGCAGCCATGGTTCCAAAAGTTCCAATAGATGCAACGTTTTCTGGCGTGTATTTTTCTTTTACATATTCTATTATATCGGCACGTTTATCAAAGTCGAAGTCAACGTCAAAGTCGGGCATGGAAACACGCTCTTTGTTAATAAAACGCTCAAAGAATAAATCATATTTTAATGGGTCAACAAGCGTGATTGAAATTGCGTACGCAACAATACTGCCCGCACCCGAGCCACGCCCTGGTCCAACCGAAATGCCGTGCGTTCTTGCATGGTGAACATAGTCCCACACAACCAAAAAGTATTCAACAAAGCCTTGCTCGTGAATGATTGTTAGTTCCTTTTCGGCACGGTCGATAACCTTTTGCGAAAGTGGCTCGCCATATTTTTTCTTTAAACCCTCATAGGTCATTTCACGCAAAAATTGGTAATTATCTTTGCCGACTGGAGCCTGATAAAATGGAATAAAGTTTTCATTGGCAGGCAAAACATATTTTTGGTCTATGCCTCTAATGTCGCCATGCGACTTGCTTCTTATAACCACATCGCACTTGTCGGCAATTTCGTTGGTGATGTCTAATGCACGCTCATAGCCAGGGAGTGCCTCTAGCATTTCTTCATAGGTCTTAAAGTAAAACTCTTGGGTTGAGAACTTCATGCGGGTTGGGTCGTCTATGGTTTTGCCTGTTTGAACGCAAAGCAAGATGTCCTGAATTTCTGCGTCCTCTTTTCTTAAATAGTGAACGTCATTGGTTGCAACGAGTTCAATGCCCGTCTCTTTGCTCATTTTGTCAAGAGCGTTTAAAACGGTTATTTGCTCTGGAATGCCATGATTTTGAATTTCCAAGTAAAAGTCGCCGTCAGCAAAATAGCTCTTTAGTTCTAGTGCGAGTTTTTTTGCGTCCTCATATCTGTTTTCTAAAATAAGTTGAGGGATATGCCCTGCAAGACATGCAGAAAAACAAATAAGTCCGTTTGCATGCTCTTTTAGGGCTTTGTAGTCTATTCTTGGTTTATAATAAAAACCTTCTTTAGAGGCAATGCCCGAAAGTTTTAACAAGTTTTGATAGCCCTCGTTGTTTTTGGCAAGCAATATGATATGCCCAATATCGCCTTTGCCTGTTTTGTTAAAGCGGTCATGACAAATATAGAACTCGCAACCGATAATTGGTTTTATGCCCGCTTTTAGGCAACCTTCATACAATTGCAAAGCGCCGTACATATTGCCGTGGTCGGTCATTGCAACGGCTTTGTATCCGCGTTTAACCGCCTCGTCAATTAACTCATTTATTTTTGTGGCGCCGTCTAGCAGGCTGTATTCTGTGTGTAAATGCAAGTGTACAAATGGTTTCATTTTAATTTCCTTTTATCTTGTTTGCTAACTTTATTATTTTTTGAAATTTGTGATTTAATGCACTTTTGGTCATTGGACGCTTGGTCAACTTTAAAAGTTCTTCCAAACTTTCCTCAGTGTTTGCAAGCCTTAAAAGTGCCACCTCTTGAATGTCCTCAGGCAAATTGTATAGCCCAATGTTTTCATCTAGCACCCTAATTGCTTCAAGTTGATTAAAACTAGCGTTCAATGTTTTGCTATAATTTGAAACAAAGCAGTTGTTTTGCCTGTTGACTTTGTTTCGCACCTGTCTTGTAACAATTTCGTTTTGCAGTTTTAAAACTGCATTGCTAGCCCCCATAAGTGCCAAAACATTGCTAACTTCCTCGGCATCTTTAACGTACAAAACATACAAATTTTTGCGTTTTGTAAGTTTTGCCAAAATGTCAAATTGTGCAAGAACATTAGATATTTCGTGCAAAAGTGCATAGTTTTGATTGCCAAGTTCAATATGATAACCTGTGGTGGTTCGCTCGTTTTCGGCAAGGCGTATACTGCTTGTTCCGCAACCAATAAACGCGCCCGACATAAAGCCTTTTAAACCTTCTTCGCTGTTTAAAATTTCGTCATTTGCGCATGTGTTTACCACAAAACCGTCTTTATCACGTGTTAACGCTTTTGTGTCAAGTAGTATTTTTTCTGCCAAATCGTCAGGGACAACAATTTTGTAATATTTAACTTGCCCAATATTAAAATGGTCCTCTAACGATAAATCTTCTCTTTTGTACAGCATTTTTGTAATTTGTTTAATGTAGTCAATTAAAAAATCAATATCGGTTGAGATAAAAAAGTTAGATATTTTTAAGCCGTCAACCTCATACTCGGCAGACGAGTAAATTATGCCACACAAAAAAGATAGTGCCCTTGTGGCACTAGAAAAGCCATTATCTAAAATTTCTTTTTTTACATCTTTTGAAAAACTCATGCACTTGTCCTTTTTTTTGTTCTTATGTCAATTCTTCCATGCTTTAAATTAAGATTATTAAAAGTGACTGACTTAATGACGATGAATTATATTGATTGTTAGATTGATTATAAGCCACTCGCTTGAATCTCAATATTTATCACTCTACTTTTCACTCATCATTCATCACTCATCACTTTAATAGTGTATCTCTCTAAAATTAGGGCGTTTGCCAAGGTTTACTATATTCTTTTCGGGAATGTTGTATTTTATAACATAACTCATGCCGTTTCTAACATCGCCAACTTTTTCTGGACGATGAGCGTCACTATTTAAAATAAATTGGGTGTCATACTTTAAAAGCGTTTCTATATCACCGCGGGTGAATGCAATTCGCTTGCCGTTAAGTTCAATAAAAACATTCTTTTCGCGTGCAAGTTTGGCAATTTCGCCAACATTTACGGGCATTCCAACACCAAGGTGTGTGATAATGTTAATAGGCTGAGTTTCTATTGCCTTTAAAACGCAAATGGTGTTTCGTTCTATTTGGCGTTTTGTGTAAAAGTGCATATTGTTTGGCACAAAAAGTTTAAAATAGTCATTTAGCGAACTTGCACGAGCCAATTTGTGATAGCCAACGTTTACAATGTTCAAAAAGTCCAAATCGCGTTTTAAAAGACCAATTTTGCCGTCTAGCGACAAGAAATTTTCTTCAATTCCAAACAAAACATTCACACCTGTTGCCTTTTTTGCCTTTTCTATGTCAACAATGATGTTGTCTATTTGATTGCGTTTAACTCCAAAAGTTTTGTGACTAAAACCGTGGTCGGTTATTGCAATTTCTTTTAAACCCTTGTTTTTGGCAACCATTGCGTTATCTAAAACACTGCCCTTGCCGTGACTGTATGGGGTGTGGGTGTGGTAGTCACCATAAATTACCATTTTAATCTCCTACAACAATTATTTCTTGCTCCAAGTCCACACCAAACTCTGCTTTTACTTTGCTTTTGCAAAACTCCACAGTTTTACAAAAATCATCGCATGTGGCACTATCCACATTAACAAAAAAGTTGGCGTGCTTGGGGCTTATTTGTATTCCTCCTATTTTAACACCTTTTAACCCCAGTTTGTCAATATATTTTCCTGCACTTTCTGCATTGCACTTTTTAAAAACACTGCCCGCGTTCAAAGTTCCATAGGGCTGAGACATAAGCCTTTTTGCCATAATTTGTTGCATGTTTTGTTTTATTGTCTCTATTTGACCCTTTTTTAATTTTAATGTAACTTTTAAAACAATCATGTTAGAATTTTTTATGCTAGACCACCTATAGCCAAACTTTAAATCACATCTTTTTAAAAGTTTAACTTTGCCATTTTTTAAAACCCAAACGCTACAAATGCAATCGCTCATTTCTCCGCCAAACGCCCCCGCATTCATTACACACGCCCCGCCAATTGTTCCAGGAATGCCATAACTGAACTCTAAACCACAAAGCCCGTTTTTTTGACAAACTTGATTTAAATAAAATAAATTTGCACCCGCAAATGCGGTTAAAAAATTATTTTTTATATGTATTTTATTTAATTTTTTTAAACAAATAATTACGCCACAAAATACATTATCC
>CAVISZ010000056.1:2245-7582 GCA_963645585.1 uncultured Eubacteriales bacterium | reverse complement strand
TTTTTACTCAATGCTCTCACGTGTAACAATAACATTAACACCGTCAATTCCAGCAACGTTTTCAATAACAATGTCGCCCGCCTTTACGCTTTTTAAATGTACATTTTCTAAAGCCTTTAAAACATCAAAAATCTTTTCTTTTGGCACAAGATTGCTTGTTTTAACCGAAGCAACACCTTTGTCAGTTTTTATCAAACTTGTAACCATACGCATTGGGGCAGTAATCTCTTGCTCTCCATATCTTGCACCTCTTATGCAACCATTTCCAACAACCTTAATTTGCCCATCTTCTTTGGTGACGGTCAGCTCGCAACCAACAGGGCACATAATACATGTTAATTTCATAATAACTCCTTTAATTAAAACAAATTGCTTTAAATTGTAACAAACAAATCGTCTTGCACCAAAGATTTGTCAAAAGTTAAACTTTGCATTTCTCCAGGGTTAACTGCCATAACAAATTTTTCAAATATTTTTGTATTGCCAGAATAAATAACAAACTTCTGTTTAACAACTTTTTGCTTAACTCTAAATTTTAATGTTAATTTGCCGTCACCTAGGTTAACTTTGTTTGGAATAACATAAGAAATATTGTCGCTGTAGTTCACATTTACATATTTGTCGCTTTTTTCTAACTTTCCAAGAGCATATTTTCCCGCACATTCTCCAGCGTCCAAAGCCTCCAAAGTGACATTGTCAACAAGGTCATGCACATGTAAAAAATTGCCACAAGCAAACACGCCATCATCAAAAGAAAAACTATCGTCAACAAACACACTGTTTGTTTTGCGGTTTATCTCTACATTTTCAAGTAAATCGGTTTCAGGAATAAGTCCAACCGATAAAATAACGCAATCGCACTCTAAAAACTTTTTGCTCTCTTCAATTCTGTTAAAGTGGTCGTCCACCTCGCCATAATAAATGCCTTCAACACGGTCTTTTCCAACAACCTCAAAAATGGTGGTGGAAGTGTAGAGCGGAATAGAGAAGTCGTTTAAGCACTGAGCAATGTTTCTTTTAAGCCCGCTTGTTGTTTTGTTAATTTCAAGCACACATAGCACCTTTGCTCCCTCAAAAGTAAGCCTTCTTGCCATAATTAAACCAATATCGCCAGAGCCCAAAATAACAACCTTTTTGCCAGGCATTTTGCCCTCAATGTTAACCATTCTTTGAGCAAGCCCCGCAGTATAAATTCCTGCAGGACGAGTTCCCGTTAGCGTAATGTTTCCCGCAGTACGCTCTCTGCATCCCATGGCAAGAACAAGCGATTTGCACTCAATAATAGAGCGACCGTCACTATTCATAATTTCAACTTTTTTGCCGTCAATTTTGGTTACAAAAGTGTTTAACATAACAGTAATGTTAGGTTCATTTTTAACAAGTTCTCTAAAACGCGTTGCATATTCAGGACCTGTCAGTTCCTCGCCAAAATAGTGAAGTCCAAAGCCGTTGTGTATACATTGATTTAAAATTCCACCCAAAACATTGTTGCGCTCAATTAAAATAACTTTTGCACCCTGCTTGCTTGCGGAAATACTAGCTTCCATTCCTGCAGGACCGCCACCAATAACCACCACATCAGTTTTTAAACTAATCATGCTTGTTCTCCTTTATTTCACTTATAAATAACTGACTGTCCATATATTCTTTTAACACATCAAACTCCGACATGTTGTTTTCTCTTGCAATTATTTTTGCAACCTTATCCATGCAAAAACCGCCTTGACATCTTCCCATTCCAGCTCTAACACGCCTTTTTATTCCATCAATGGTCTTTACTTTAATAGGGCGGTGAAGAGCAAAAACAATGTCACCCTCGGTTATCATTTCGCACTTGCAAATAACCTTTCCATATTTGGGGTCTTTTTTAACCAAATCTTCAAACTCGTTTTCTGGCAAGTCTTTTGCCAAAAAGTAAGGTTGAATTTTGTTAAATTTTACTTCTTTGTTGTCAAATCCCAAAAGTATAGCAACATATTCGGCAATTGCAGGAGCACTCGAAAGCCCAGGAGAGCAAATGCCCGCAATGTTGATGACATTATTGTTAATTTTGCTTTTTTCAATAACAAAATCATCGCCCACGCATGTTCTCACGCCCGCAAACTGCCTTATTGTTTGTCTTAAATTCAAATTGTTAATTAAACCGCAAGATTTTTCTTTTATTTCATTTAACCCCTCAATTGTCGTTTTGCACGAAAACTCGCCAGCAGTTGCAGTAGGCCCCACAAGCACATTTTCGTCAACAGTAGGAGTAATTAAAATTCCTTTTCCTTTTTCCGATGGCAAAGGGAATAGCGTGGCATGCACAAGGTCCTTTTCGCTATGGTCAAGCACATAATATTCTCCGCGCCTAAAGTTTATATCATATTGCTCAAGTTTTAGCATGCTTGCAATGTCGTTGTATCCAAAACCGCTCGCGTTTACAATTTGTTTTGCTTGATATTCTTTGTTGTTTCCAAAAATAACAAATCTGTCATTTAAATCTGTGATTTTTTCAGTTTTAAAAAATGTTTCACAAACACCGCCGTTAACAACGCCCTCCTCAGCCAAACAAATGGTCAAAAGATAAGGGTTGGTTATGGCAGAATTTTTAGCAAAAAGCCCACATGTGACGCTTTCCGATAGGTTGGGAATACGCTTTAATAATTGCTCTCTTTGCAAAATTTCCATATCAGACTCACAAAGCCCGTTGTCTAGCCCTCTTTGATATAGCTTTTTAACAATGTCTAAATTGTCGCCCAAAACATACGCTCCAACTTTTTTGTATGGCACGCCCAAACGCTTGCACTCACTTTCAAACATCATGCTTCCTTTAACGTTAAATTTGGCTTTTAGTGAGCCAGGTTTTGCGTCAAACCCAGCATGAACAATGGCAGAATTGGCTTTGCTTTCGCCAGACGCAATATCGTTTAACTCCAAAAGCACACATTTTTTGCCAAGCCTGCAAAGCTTACTAAAAATGCTTGTTCCAATAACTCCGCCACCAATTATGGCAACATCATAAACTTCTTGCATAAAATCTCCTTTTTGCACTAAAGTGAAATATTTTAAACAGTTATCTGCTAATGCTTTAAAACTATTACAAAATTAGTTTACCATAAAAAACGCGTTTTACAAATTAATTGTAAGGTCAATTCAAAAAAATTTATAACCAATTTAGTTTTTAAAAGTACATTTTTGTGTATGCTTAAACCCACACACCCTAGGTGCTTAATACAAAATATGCAAACTTTAATAACTAACAATTTGCTTTTTTGATGTAAATAATGATATACTCCTAACATATGAAAAAATTTTATGCAGAACAAAACGGAAATTGTTTTATTTTTGAGGGTGACGAACTTGCCCATTTTAATGTGCTTAGGTGCAAACTAGGCGAGGAGATTGTTGTGCTTGGGCAGGACGGCTTTGACTATCTTTGCAAAGTGTCAAACATCTCAAAAAAACAGGCTGTGGCAGAAATTGTCTCAAAGGAGCCAAACACAAAAAATCCAAAAATTGAAATCTCAGTGTTTCAAGGCTTGGTTAAAGGTGAAAAATTGGACTTAATTGTTCAAAAATTGACCGAACTTGGCATATCTAACCTTTATACTTTTGAAAGCGAGTTTGTAATTGCAAAAACAAATAACAACAAAATAGATAGACTTAACAAAATAAGCCAAGAAGCATGCAAGCAGTGCGGACGTAGCACGCCTATCAATATACTAGAGACGCTCAAATTTAATGAAATGCTAGAAAAATTAAAACAGTTTGATGTGGTTTTGTTCGCAAACGAAAAAAACAGAATAAGAAATTTTGATGAAATTAAAAACAAAAACAAAATTGCAATCGTGGTTGGCAGTGAGGGCGGTTTTAGCGATAAAGAAATTCAAAGTTTAAATAGCATCGGTGCCATAAATTTTGGTCTTGGTGAACGTATTTTGCGTGCCGAAACCGCGTCAATTGCAATGTCCGCCATTGTTGGCTTTATGGTTAATGTTTAAAAGAAGGATAAATGAAAGTAGTAGTATACACCCTTGGGTGCAAAGTAAATCAATATGAAAGTGACGGGCTAATCTATAGCCTAAAAAGCATGGGGCATGAGGTTTCAAACGAAATCGTTCCTGCTGATGTATATATCTTAAACTCATGCGCTGTTACCAACGAGGCAGAAAAAAAGTCTCGTCAAACAATAGCAAAATTTAAAGCATGCAACCCAAACGCTAAAATCTATGTGTGCGGTTGTGCTTCTCAAAAAAACGCAAAGCAGTTTGAGGAAATATCAGGCGTGGTTTTGGTTAAAGGCACGGCAAATAAAATAAGCCTTATTGATGAGTTTGATAAATCGGGCGTGGAACTTGACCAACTTCCTCTAACATATAACGAAGAATATTATGTAGAACCTACAAAAGTTAGAGCACATATAAAAATTCAAGACGGTTGCAATAACTTTTGCTCATACTGCATAATTCCTTATCTTCGTGGCAGAAGTAGGTCACGCGACCTTGTGAGCATAATTAAGGAAGTTGACGAACTCTCAAAACACGTAAAAGAGATAGTCATAACAGGCATAGATATCACCGATTACAAAATAGACGGCGAGCGTGCATTCGGAAAACTCGTGGAGCAACTACAGCCCTACAAAAATGTCAGATTCAGACTAGGAAGCCTAGAACAAGGTTTAATTGATGAAGCTTTTTTGGTCGAAATGAAAAAAGCCAACATTTGCCCACACTTCCACTTGTCACTTCAAAGCGGAAGCGATACTGTTTTAAAACGCATGAACCGTAAATATACAACCAAGCAATTTATGGACTCTGTTAAACTAATTAAAAAACACTTTAAAAACCCATGCCTTACAACCGATGTAATTGTGGGTTTCCCAGGGGAGACGGATAAAGAATTTGACGAAACCTTAAAGTTTGTTCAAAAAGTTGGCTTTTATAACATTCATATTTTCCCATACTCAAAACGCTCAGGCACTCTTGCCGAAAAAATGCCTCAAGTGGACGGAAATATAAAACGCGAACGTGCTAAACAACTTGCTTTGGTTAACGAAAAACTAAACAAAAAATATATCGGCAAAACTTCGCACACGCCTCACACTGTTTTGGTTGAGGAGTTTGACGGCGAGTATTACATCGGACATACCGAAAACTATATAAAGTGCTACATAAAACAACCTTGCAAAATTGGCGAGTTTGTAAAAGTTAAAATAACAAAACAATTTAAAGATGGTGCATTGGCGGTTCAAACCATTGCACAGTAAAAGGAGATTAAAATGGATAATTGTATATTTTGTAAAATAGCAAAAGGAGAAATAAACTCTAAAAAATATTATGAGGATGATGATTTTTT
>CAVISZ010000056.1:0-2158 GCA_963645585.1 uncultured Eubacteriales bacterium | reverse complement strand
CATCATAGCTGATATATCACCAAAAGCAAAAAAACATTACTTGATGATTCCAAAACGCCACTATAAACTTTTAAGCGAGCAAACAGAAAATGATAGAGTAGTGCTTGCAAAAATGCTAGAAAAGTTGACCACACTCCAGTCACAACTTGGACTAGACGGCGGTTATAGAATTATAATCAACCAAGACGACAATGGCGGACAAGAAGTGCCACATCTTCATGTTCACATCCTTGGCGGAGAAAAACTAAAAAGTTTTTAAATAAAACTTAATTTAACACTTTAACACTTTGAGAATAACTCAAGGTGTTTTTTTTGATGCCAAAGTTTGTTAATATGTTTCCATCCACTGCTTAAGTGCCCCGAACGCAAAAGCAAGTCATAACGTTTCCTCCACTGCCAAGGGGAGGTGTTTTGCATTTTTTACAAAATGCAAAACGGAGGGGTTAAAAAAGTATGATTAATGACTCAAACTATACTAAAAACACACCAACTCAAAAAAATCACTCTTTTTTTCAAAAAAATAAAAAAATCAGTTGACTTCTCCCCCCCCCGCGATAAAATGAATGCAAGGCTTGCAAGAAGAACTCGTAAACAATTCATAATTATTGGGCAAAAGCCAAATTAAGGGGAGAACATGAAAAACAAGCACATTCGCGGAATTATAATAGATATTATAACAATAGCACTTTGCATCACCGCAATATTTGTTGGCATATTTTCAGCAAAAAATGCGAACCTTAATATCTCTGGCGAAATCGGTTTTGAAAAACACGACAAAACTTTTTATATAGCATCGGTTACAGAAAAGATGTATGTAGACAGCGCTTGGACAGACGTAACCACAAACAAACTCTGCACCACCATGGGGCACTCAATAATAGGTTCAACCGAAACCGAAGCAGGCACAGATGGTTTAACCGAAACACCAATTCAATGGTATGCTTTTGCAGTAAGAGGTGATAAAACATCAGATAATAAATATAATACCAAACCAACAGATATATTTAATACAAACTCAACAACAATTACTTCACCAATAACCACAATAAGCACTTACACAAATGGTGAGGGTGTAAGCATAGAAGAAACTTGGTACTCACTCTATGGTGTAGATATGTCAAAAGTGTCTTACACAGGCAAAACCTTCTGGTTTATACAACAATACATTGTAGCAGGTGGTTATTATAATGGCGAAGGATCTTATGTTGACGGCATTGAGTTTGATTCAAGAGATTGTATTTACGCACAAGATTCTAAAAAAAGTGAAATATATACTTTCATAAATGGAACAGATGAAACAAGTTATGTAGGTAAAACAGGAATATCATCTGATGACACTTATGCAGATATATCTGCTAGAACAGTTGATGAGTCATACTCAGTATACTTTTCTAACGAATATGTGACAGATAGCAAACTAGCATGTAAATTTACAAGCAAATTTTGGTTATTAAACAAAACAGAATTAGGATTATTAACTAATAGGTCTGCTGTTTCGAATTATGTAACAAAAACATACGGCATAAACGCACAAAATGGTAATTCTAATAACAAATATGGTGGTAGCTGGTGGCTGCGTGCTCCGTATGCTAGTTACGGCACTGACGTACATGTTGTCAGTTATAGTGGCGTTTTCAATAACGACTTTACGACCGCAGACGACGGCGTCCGTGCAGCTTTCCAAATCACCCTTTAGAATGAAGAGTGAAGAATGCTGAATTTAGGCACCTAGCGATGTAATGCTTTGTGGCAAATAGATTTAAAAAAAATATGAATAAATAATAACAAATTTAACACTTTGCTTTGGTTAAAGCAGAGTGTTTTTTGTTTGTTGAAGTAAAGGTTTACTTTAAAGCGTTTGATTTTTAATAAAAAAGACGCCATTTTTGATGAACTAAAGCATATTTAAAGAGTTAAAAGTAAAAATTTGTAAGATTTTTATAATCTTGTTGCTTTTTCTCATTTTTCTTGCATGATGTTGCAATCACTTGCAAAAATTAAACAATTGTTGTAAAATGTAACTCGTATGGTTTTGGCATCAATGCAAAATGAAAAAGTTAAAATGTTAAAAAAACTAATGACCGATAAGTCGTTGGTGTTTTTTGATAACCCAAAACTGGTGCAAGAGGCGTATTCCTCTGGGCATAAAATCATGTAT
>CAVISZ010000055.1:0-13885 GCA_963645585.1 uncultured Eubacteriales bacterium | reverse complement strand
AAAAGTCAATAGTTTTAACAATTAAATAGCAAAGTGTAATACATCGTTAGATGTTCCTCTGAAAATACACGAGTAGGGGGTTTGGTCAAATACTTTAAAGTTTGGCAAAAGTTAATTTAATATACAGAATTTAGCTAAACAATGTAACGACGTCGTTACAAATTTGCGTTTGGCTTTAGTACACATACAATTTTACATATCAAAACAAACAATTTATTCAAAATTTAACATATTAAAAGGAAATATAATTATGGAAAAACCAATTAGAGAAAGAGGATTAGTATTAGGAAAAACATACAAAGAAGCGAAAGCAGAGAGAGTAGATAACACTGGCAAAAAATGGCCTGCAACACCAGAGAAATGGATAGTAAATGTTATTAGTTGCGATGAAGATGATTTAGATGAAGTGTCAGGTATCAAAAATGGCACTATTTGCGATTACGAGGTTGAGAAACCTGTTTTTGATGAAATTAAATATTTAGATTATGTTAATGTTAAATATTCATTGGTTCAATATGGAACTAACCCTGTTAGACCAGTGCCTATTTCATTGACACTTATAGATTAATAAATAAAGGCTTTTAAATAAAGCCTTTTTGCTTAAAAATACGGAGTTTTTATGAAAAAAAATACCTATTATTCGCTCGCCGAAAAACGTTCATATTACGCAAACAGGCTAGATGTTTTGTCTGCAAAAAAGAGCCTATCAAAAAGTGAGGAACAAAAACTCAGATATGCTCAAGGCTTTTTGCTAGCTTCAAAAAATGCAAAGCTATCACATGATATTAATAAGTTAGATTATTCTAATCAATTGGGACAAATCAACGGTTTTAAGGCGAGAAAAAATAACAAATAAAAGTCGATTATGGAGATTATATGAAAAATTTTTTAACAATACTATTGTGCGTTTTGCTCTTGGGTTCGCTCGCTTCAGATATAGGTTATATTTGGATTAAAAAGAACAAAGATAATCACCCAACAATTGTTAGCACAACAATCTCCACTCTTAAGGACACCGATGTTAAAACCTATGTTTTTGACTTAAACTATTTTGCGAACCAAAATGATTTTGGTGCGGAAATGTTCGAGATAAAAATAACATGCTACACGGGCGTAGATAAAACTAATATTTACTCTTATGGCATCCAAGTTGTTAACCCAAGTGCAATGGTTTTCGAACGCGAACTACATCATTACAAAACTAACTTTTTGTTCAATGAGAATTACTTCCGTGCTAAACTCGACATGTCAGGTTGTCAGGTTACTTACTTTAATTCTGACGATAAATTTTCGTACAATGCAACCACTGCATTGAATGAAAATGATAACCCATACGTTATAGACGTTGATGGGGAATTGGTCGCTTTTAAATTTGATAAAGTGACAGAAATAGATAGAGAAAACGCAATTTTTTGGGCTTACATAAACAACATGGAGTCAGATTTTAATTACTTTTTATATAAAATGTATACATCAATGTCAACATTGACAGAAGGTGAGGGCGTTTATGAAAATTTGCTTGTTGGTTTAAACGATGTATTCTCGATTTACAACTATAATAAAACAACAGGTAAATTCGATATTCTTTCAACCATGGGCTACACAGCTGAATATATGGGAGTTAGAATTAAGTATCATGAACGAGGCGCAACAATTCACGAAGATTCAATGTTCAATAAATTAGGCTCATTACAAAAGGGAGGTGTTATTTATGAATAGCAAAATATGGATGATAATTTTTGTCGTTCTCGTCCTGCTTTCAGGCGCACGAACACTCCCTACTTGCATTGACTATTTAACCTCGCGTTCTTCTGAAACAGGTAGCACTGATGACGTAAGCAAGACACCACTTGCAGAGAGCAAAGATTGTTACTCAATAACATACGATTTAGCGTCTGGTGAAGTATCTGATAACCCTACCAAGTATTCTTACTTCTCACCAACGTTTACTTTGAATAACCCCAAAAAACAAGGTTATCGTTTTGTTGGTTGGACGGGAACTGGGTTATCTGAGCCAAGACAAACTGTAACAATCAAACAAGGCTCATCAGGTGATTTGGCGTTTGTTGCAAACTATTCAGAATTACTTTCTGCTCCAACAATTGCTATCGATGTTCGTTCTTCTGATGATGTTTATGTTACATGGTCTGCAGTTACTAACGCCACTGCTTATGTTCTAAACATAAATGGTAATGATGTTACGCAAACAACCTCAACATCTGTTAAGTTGTATTCCGAATATTTGACATCAACAGTAACATTAATCAAAGTTAAAGCAACATGCGATGATGGGACAATTGAGAGTGCTTATTCTAACGTGTTAACTTACAACGTGCAACAATCTTTGTCTGCGCCAATATTGACGTTAGCTAACAACAAGTTGACATTTAATAAGGTTGAGAATGCTGTTAGATATATGTTAGTTGTCGGTGATTGTGAATTTACATTTTTAGCAACAACTAAAAGTTACCCTGCTATAACTTCTGATGACAACAATATTAATATCGATTTAACGGTTGCCGATGATTCAATTCAAGACGGTTTACTATATGCACCAGAAAATCAGAAGTACATCAATTCTTCAAGCCACTCAGTGGAAATTCACGTTGTCGCTCTTCCTGCGTTAAACTCAACAGTTGTTCCAGGGACATCAATCAGTGTTACATACAATTACACATTCGCATCAACGTTTATTGATATGAAGTTTGCTATTAATACGATGAATAAAACACAATTTGAAAGCACATATCCAAACGTTGGTTATGACTCCTCTAAGAACGCTTACTTGTGTGTTTTACTTCCTGAGTCATTATTCTCAACATGGAGCGAAGTTCAATTAAACACTTACAGTGTTTTAAAAATTCTGGTTTATAAAAACGGTGAATTAGTACACACAGCGAAAAGCTTAAGCCTTGCAGGGTATAGGTGCTATCATTTTAGTGACTTTGGCGACCTAGAGGGTGGAACATACCAAATTAAAATGCTATTAACAGATGACAATCAAAGATATTTAGAACATTCTCAAACGTTTAACTTTGACTATGTGTCAAACAAGGTTGTTACATTTTTAGCTCAAGCTTAAAACAGACCTCATAAAATTGAACCTCAAAATTTAGAAAATGGAGATTTTTTATGAAAAACTTTTTAAATACTTTAACTTTTATTATTGGAACAGCAGCTGCTGTATTATTGATTTGGGCATTTTTATACCTTTGTATCCCAGGGGTAAAAAATGACACTGACAAATTGTTCAAATGGGGCGATTATAAGGAAGAACAAACAGTTGATGATGATTCAAAGACAGAAGATGACTCAAAAACTGAAGATGAAACTCAAACAACCCCAACAACAGAAGCTCAATTTATTTTTAGCAACGATTTCATTAACATAATTGTAGGTTAGTGAGGTGCTTATGAATAAGAAAATATTTTTGTTCGTTTTCTTGTTCTTGTTAGTTGGTACTGCAGGCTTTGCATTGGTCGAACGCGATAATATAAATGCAAGCTTGCGTACCGATTTAACTCAACAAGAAAAAACATACTCAGGACGCATCGACGAGATGACCGCCTACCAAGAAGGTCTTGTTGTTAAAATTAACAAATTGCAAGACAACTACTCAACGTTGTCGATTGCTTATGACAAATTGCAGGAGACATATCAAGCTTACGTTGATGAGAACGAATTAAAACTCGATAATTTAAAAACCGAACTAGCCAGTGTTAAACAGTCTTTGGCTGACTTGCAAGCCTCATCAGATGTTGACAAAGCAAAGATTACAGAACTACAAAACAAGATTACTAACCTTGAGAAATCAATCTCTGAGAAAAACGTTACAATTGAGCAACTTAATTCTACAATTGAGACGCAAAAAGCAACAATTGAAGAGCTTAACTCAACAATCGCAGAACTAACTGCGGACCTTAACTCAGACTTGGCTCAGCTCGATTTCTATAAAAGTTTAATGACTGGAGACGTAACAGAAATAACTGTTCAAGATTTAGCAGGGGTTACTAAAATTAGAAACTATGCGTTTCAAGGAATGGCTCTTACTTCTATTGAATTACCATCATCATTGGTTTCTGTTGGTTCTTATGCGTTTGCACGTTGTCTGGAATTGTCAGATATTTCATTTGGAGATTCATTAGTCAGTATTGGTGATTATGCTTTTAATTGTTGTCCAATAAGTACAGTTGCAATCCCTTTTGGTGTTGAAACTATTGGGCGCAGTGCTTTTTCGTCAGATGTTTTAGAGGAAGTATCGTTGCCAACGACATTAAAAAGTGTAGGTGACGGTTTGTATTCGGCATTTGATTTGTGGGGTAATAGTGGTGAGGACCCAGTATTAACAGTTAAATATATGGGAACTTTAACTGATTTTTTAAGTATGTCTAATTGTGCTATCTTTTCACGTGATACTATAACTAATAATTTGTACATTGACGGTAATTTATTAACAAAACTATTACCCTCAGATTTTGGTGCTTCAACTCGAATTCCTCAATGTGCTTTTTATCGTTGTTCAAGTTTAACAAGCGTTACATTATCTAATGATATTGAAAAAATCAACACATATGCTTTTTCTCGTTGTTCTAATTTAAACTATTTTAGTTTCGGAAATAACAGTAAATTAACTAGTATTGGTAATTTTTTGTATGGTTCAAATAACATATCAAACCCTATAATTTTACCAGCTTCAACTTTGGAAATTGGTTCTTTTTCAAATTTGAGTAATTTACCAGCTATTTTTATTCCAATTAGTGTGACAACGATAGCGGGACAAGCTTTTGCGGGTTGTTATAATAGCAATACAGGTAATGTTTTAACTATTTATTGCGAGGCAACAAGTGCGCAAAGTGGTTGGAATAAACAATGGAATTTTAAAGCTTCTACTTCAACATATACGCCTAAATGGGGCTACACCCTTGAGCAATATAAAGCGGAGGTCGGCATAACCGACTCAGAATCAGCCTAGGAGTCAGTTAATGAAACAATATAAACGTGTAAGAGGTTTTGTTCGGAACAAAACAACGGGGCATGTGTCATTTGCTTTTTGGCAAAAAGACAATAAAGTAAATTCTGTTGGTTTTACACACAATGCAGATGATAAAGCAGAGAAGCGAAGATTGTCTCATAACATAGACCCAGAGGACAATTCTCCTTGTTTTGTAAAAACAAAGGTTGAAAAACAACAATATACAAAATATCGATATGATAAAAAGTATCGTAGTTATCGGTTACATAACGATGATAAAAAGGTAATTGCAAGCATTGTTGCTCGTGACAAATCAAAAAAAAGAGGGGTTTAACCCTCTTATTGAAAAGAAACTAGCGTAGCCAATTGATAAATATATCAATGCACAAAGTAATTACCGATTGGGAGAAAACTCCTTTTCACCGAACTCTCGCTAACTATTATACTCAAAATATATTTTTTGTCAACATAAAAGAGGTGAAAAAATGATAACTATAATATTCGCCCCTCCAGGTTTTGGTAAGACCGTTCTTTTGACACATCTTGCTAATATGGAAGCGTTTAATCGTGACCGTATTAGAGCTATGCAAAATGAAATTAAACTAAAAAATGAAAATGGTTTTAACTTAAGTGTACCAATACATTGTGTAGCTTCTAATTATGATATGGTTTTTAGAAAATTTGGGTATTCTCCTAGGATGTCTAGGAGAATTAACCCATTTAGGCTAGGGTTTGCTAATAATGACGTAAAAACACATTTTGTTTTGCCTCATGAATTTATTGCCATAACCGAGGGGCAAAAATACTTTAATAGCCGTAAATCTCAAACATTTCCAGCATGGGTCTCTAGGTTTTACGAACAACATAGGCACAATGATTTGGATGTATATATTGATGTGCAACGCCCAATGTTAATTGATGCCACAATTCGCGAACTTGCCCAATTTGTTGAAATTCAAAAACTTGATATAAAAAAAGATAAATCGGGGAAGCCAATTACATTAACCTGGTCTGTTAGACGTTTTGAAAATTCTAAAATGTTTGACAAGTATATGGCTAGTGGTGGTACAGATAAAACAACATACCAAAAAGACACCATTGTTGCTAAATACAATGTCTTTGAATTGTACGATAGCCAATCTTGTAAGCCCAAATTTTATGCAGGTCATTTTGACGAGGATTTTGATTTGGCTTATTCAAAACCAATTGAAAATTCTAAAAAAGGTTACATCGAGGCTTTAAAAGAGTATGACGATGAACTGCCACCAAATTTTTATGGAAAGGAGAAAGGTAAATGATAGATTATCATAAAAATGATTTGCTAGATGATTGTTTAACGCGTTATTACGCTACTTTTTCTTTAACACTAGACACTTGCGATTATGTTCCTGAGAAGTTTAACAAGAAGATATATAACTACATTTTTAAGAACATGAAAAAAACATTTAAAAAGATAAATAAGGATGATAAAAAATATCAAAAAGAGGAACTACGTCAACAAAAAAATAAGATAAAGGTGGCTCGCAAACTGCAAAAAGACAAAGAGCGTGAATTAAAAGCTTTAGCAAAAGCTCAAAAGCGTGAAGGTAAAGCAGGGAGTGATGATTGCACAAACCCAACATAGTACAATTACATCACCCTTTTGTGGTTGTGAAACTATAACCGACTAACCATGCTAATGCAGGGGAATTGTCGCAGGTGCGAAATTCATGGTTGCAACATGCTTGCATGTTGCCCCTGCAGTAATAAGTTTGACAAAGATTGCTCCAACGAAAGACTTGAATATAGGTTTTTGCAGGGGGGACGGCACATCGTGCCAACCCCGCAAAAACCGAAAGTGTACTACTTGACAATAGTAACACTTAATTCCAATTTTTTTAAATTATAAGTTAATGGAGATGAAATATGAGTGAAAAACCTGTGACTTATAATTTGTTTTCGAAAGAGAGAAAATATCGAAATGAAACATTAATTTCATATTATTTCAAATCGAATAAACCAATTATAAAAAAATTCGCTCCCGTTGATATCAATGGCGAACGAATGAGAAAAAATTTAGAAACCGGCGAAGTTAATTATTATAAAAAGCAAACAATTATTGATAGTAAAAATGCTTCACTTCGCCGAACAAATATTCTCGTTGATATGATTCTCAACATGAATGACTTTGATTGGTTTTTAACTTTAACATTTGATAATGCAAAAATTGATAGAACTAATGATTTGAAAGTTTTTAATTGTTATAAAAAATATATTAAAAATATAACACGTAGATTTCCAAACTTAGGTTACATTTGTTTTCCAGAACGTCATCACGATGATGATAATTGCGTGCATTTCCATCTGCTTTTAAAAGGAATAACTGCAAAACAAATGGGGCTTGTTAACTCTGGTAAAGTTTGTTGTCATTGGGCAACAAAAAAGAAGGGAATAGCAAGCAAAGAATATTACAACAAAACACAGTCGCAATATGTTCACACAATAACCGATGGTGAAACAATTTATAACGCTACAAGCTTTATTTATGGCTTTTCAACTGTCAGTCGAATTTGCGATAGAGAACGTTGTAAATACTATGTTCAAAAATATATTAAAAAAGATTTGGGCTCCACAGATGTTTACAAAAAACGTTTTTACTATAGTGCAAATTTAGATGTTCCTGAGATAGTTACTAAACTTGTTGGTGCAGATTTTATGGAGCCTCAAAAGATTGATAATGTGTCTTTTGTTGAGTATGATTTATCAATTCAATACGCAAAATCAAAATGGGTAAATACAGATTATAACATTCTGCAAGCCAGAATAGATAATGAGTTAAAAGCCAACTTAGATAGAGGTTTAATACCTTACACACCAGATGAAATATTAAGCAAACGTGATAACGATTTAATTCAATTGTTATTACAATCAAAAATAGATATTTAAAAGGAAAAATTTATGATAAACAAATCAAAAAAAATATATTTCAATTTGTCTAACAAAAGATAATTGGAAAGCAATAGAAAAAGCATTAAATAATGCAAACTATTGTATAGTAAAAAATTTTAATGGAACAAAAACCTATACATATTCAAAGTTAGCTCAAGATAGAAAAGGCTTTAATAAGAACAAATACATTTCAAACAAAATAAACAATAAATTAAGTTAGAGGTAAATATTTATGATAAAAAAAAGATGTGAGGTGTTTGATTTAAACATAAAGAAGTTTCCATTTAATCGTTTATGCGTTTCTTTTTGTTCAAATCCATTCAGTTTTGATATATTAAAAGATTATATTTTAATTCATTCTACTATAGAGAATTTAGAGGTACCAGTAGAGGAATTAAAAAGATTAAAAAAAGGAATAGATTTAATTTTTGATAGACTAATTGAAGAATTAGGAGGTATATATTAATGAATAATATAATGGAAGATTTTAAAAAATGTAATTTAGAGTTTGAAGATGTTCAATTGGCAGGGCTAATATATGCCTTAAACAATAGTTTTAGTAAAGCTCAAGATAATTTTGTATATATTTGTAAAGACGTTTTTAAAATTTGGAACTACTGCAAAGGTAAGTTTTTTAAAACGAAAGATAATCATTGCCATTGCGCAGGCTCTATACTTGCAGAGTTTGGTTTTGATAGAATGGCAGTAAGTAGATATACTTCTTGCTATGAAAATTTTATTGTTGATGATGAGAATACGCTAGCATTAGCAGTTCCATTTAGAGATTTTTCTTCAAGCAAATTGTTTGAATTATTAAAGCTCTCAAAAGAAACTGCTTGGGAACTTGTCACTAAAGGGTTAATAACACCTTCAATGACTGTCAAGCAAATTCGTGAATACATCAAAACATTAAAAGAGGGCTCTGACAAAGCCGATAAAGTTATTCAAAAAAACATTGAAGCTGAAACACAAGAAGAGGAAATACCAATGGCGTATGACCCAACAAAGCATTATGATTTTGATTATTTTAAAAACATGTCAAAACCACAGTTGATTAATAATATTTGGGAACTGCAAAAAGAATACGAACGTATCAAAGCTAAGTTACCAAAACCAACCAAAACAAAGTCTTTAAAATCAATGTTGGTAGGTTAATATGGAAAATATCAAAAATACAAGTATATCAATATGTGTAATGTCAAAATATGTAGTTAAAGTTAAAACAAGTGGAACTGCTTACTGTGGAACAGATTTTGAGGGTGATAGCAAATATGAAGATTATTCTGAGGAAAAATTAAAAACTATTTCGGGTTTTAATCTACTAGCTGAGTTCGCAGAAAACTTTGGCAGAATAGACATTTTTGACTTTTTAGTAAAAGACAACACGTTTATCTTTTCGTATTTTGACTTTAATCACGGCTCATATTGTGATAAGGTATATACAATATTAAAAGAAGAATAAAATGCAAAACACCACTAGTAAACCTAGCGGTGTTTTTTTATGTTAATGTACGTAAATTAATTAAAAAGTTTATCCAAAAAATTATCCAAAAAAGCCTTTAATCCCTTTTGTTTAAAAGCATTGTGCAAAAATTGCCCAACACTGTAAATCCGTCGACTTACGTCTTCGGTGGTTCGAATCCACCTCTGCCCACCAAATAGAGAAGTACCTCAATACCTTTTAAATTAAGGTGTTGGGGTACTTTTTTATGCGTTTTTATTATATTTGTTTAAAATATATCTTTATACCTTAAAAAACAGTATTGTAATTAGGTTTAAACTAAACGCTGGTTACTATGTATATTATTGATGTTTTGTCTGCATGCACCGAAAATATATTCAAAGCAAAACTGATGTTTATTCAAACCAAGATGCCGTTATTAAGACATTAAATAGTCTAAATTGGGTTTTTCTTGATTATCTACAAAATGCTCTTCTTGATTATCGTTCTCTGCAGATTTATCTAATGACCTTGTTTTTGTAATGGTGTCTGTGTAATCTTTAGATAGTTCATCGCTTTGTTTTTCTTCGTATATTGAGTCGCTATTTTCTAATAATTCTTTGTTTAAATCTTGTTTTGAACGATATGTGTCTATATTTTTGTAGGTACCAAAAGTATTAATGTTTGGATATATGTACCCATTACCATATGGATTTCCATAACCATACATTCCGTACCCATTCATACCATATCCATTAGGATACATACCATTAAAGCCAAAACCGTTCATGCCATAACCACCGTATCCATATGCGTTTGCACCATAGCCAAAACCATTCATTCCATACCCAGGATTATAGTTTCTTAAGTAATTATCAGGGTTATATATTGGATTATTCCTATAATCTCCATAAATATTTGTCCCAGCGTTTTCATAAGTGTCTATGTTTTTTGTAATGCCTGTTTTTATTGGCTTTTCAAGTTCATTTTTGGTTTTGTCCTCGTTAGGGAAGATATAGTCATCATTAATATACTCTCTATCTAAGTCATATGTTGTACTTAAAAGGTTGGTTATATCATCCAAGGTGTTGGCTATATTAATGTAGTAGGTAAGTCTTGTATTTAAACTTGACTTAAGTTTTGTATACTTTGAATTTAATTGGTCAGGCTTGTTGCTATAATTGCTTTTTAAATTATCTACGCTTTTGTAATTATTGGTAATTTCGTTCCTTGTTAAGCTAACACGTGTATAGTTTGCAACAAGCGTATTGTTAAGCTCATTTAAAGATGAGATTTTTTCATTGCCGAAATCAATATTTTGACTCAAAGTTTGACTGCATAACGCTTTTGCATAGCTAGATTTTGAATATAGTTGTTGTTTCATATAATTAATCTTGTCGTTTACAGTGATTGTGCTAATTACATTGTTGTTAAGCAGAGTAATTTTTGCAATATAACTGCTCATAGCAGCATTTTCAAATGGAACGCTATAGTTTTTGGCGTCCATTGTAGACAATGATTTTTCATCCATAAAATCAGGTATTATAAGTTCACTTGTGTCAATATCTTGAACCTTGTCTAGTATGGTTGATACTTTAGAAATATTGTCTGCAAGTGTAGTTAATGTTGTTTTGGCGTTGTTTGACGATGAACATCCCATTATGCAGACTGCACAAAAAATAAATGCACAAAGAGTCACACCCATCAATATTTTTTTACCTTTCATAAAAATCTCCTTTTATACTTTAACGCTATTAAGTAAATCTTAGATGCACAAAGGTTTTTAATATACCTTTAGTTTGTGTATTTAAAGAAATTTTATACCTTTGGTTTAATTTACGCAAAACTGTCAAAAATAGGTTAGTAGTTGGAGAAATATATGACAGAACAAGAAAGAAATGAAAGATATAATCAATATGTAGAGGCTAAAATCGCCAAAACACATCCTTGGCCTAGTCTATTCAATTCGTTTTGGATTGGAGGGCTAATTTGCCTTATAGGTCAGTTATTTAATGATATGTTGCTTGCCGTAGTGCCTAATATGGCAACTCAAACAGCATGGACGTTTACTTTAATATTTTTAATTTTTATAGCATCATTTTTAACTGGATTAGGTGTGTTTGATAAAATTGCAGTTTATGCAGGGGCGGGAACAATTATCCCAATTACGGGCTTTTCAAATTCTATTACAAGCCCAGCAATGGAGTTTAGAAACGAAGGTATTGTGTTTGGCATGTGTGCAAAAATGTTTGTTATTGCAGGGCCTGTAATTGTTTTTGGCACTGTTGCAAGCATGATTGTTGGTTTGATTTATCTATTTGTTTAATGGAGAGTATTTTATGAAGAATCCTGAGTCTCAGACAATATTTTTTAAGAAAAAGCCTCATATAATTGGAAGCTATTCAATAGTTGGTCCAAAAGAAGGAAAGGGGAGCTTAAAAAACTATTTTGACTACATTATGAAAGATGACCTATTTGGTGAAAAAACATATGAAAAAGCAGAACGTAAAATGGTTGAACAAGCTGTTATGGGGGCGGTTTGTAACGCAAAATTAACACCTAATGACTTGCAACTGTTTATTTCTGGTGACTTATTAAATCAAATTATAACCTCTTCGTTTGCGGCTCGAGCTTTTGATGTGCCATACGTTGGTCTTTTTGGTGCATGTTCAACAATGGCAGAAAGTTTGGCTGTGGGGGCAAGTTTGGTTAGTTCTGGATACTTTGACAATGTTGCTTGTGCCACTGCATCACATTTTTCTACCGCGGAAAGACAGTTTAGATATCCTTTGGAACTTGGCAATCAAAGACCTCCTACATCGCAGTGGACGGTTACTGGTGCGGGATGTTGTATTTTAAGCAGTAAAGGTGATGGTCCAGTTATTACTAGTGCCACATTTGGAAAAGTTACAGATTTTGGCATTGCGGATGCAAATAATATGGGTTGCGTGATGGCGCCTGGATGCTGTTCAACACTTGTTGCACACTTTAAAGATACCAATACCACACCCGAAGATTACGACTTAATAGTTACGGGTGATTTGGGGAAATTGGGCAGTGAAGTGCTGATTGACCTAATGGAAGATCATGGCTATAAGTTAAGAACGAATTACAATGATTGCGGGCAAATAATTTATACTGGTAAACAAAGTGTTTTGATGGGTGGAAGTGGTTGTGGATGTTCTGCAACAGTGTTAAATTCATATATATTGCAGAAATTAAAACAAAAGGAATTAAAAAAGGTGTTATTTGTTGCTACTGGTGCTTTGTTATCATCAACATCCACTCAACAGGGAGATACAATCCCAGGAATAGCACATGCTGTTGTTATAGAGGCATACGACCCTTTACCAAAACCTAAAAAAACAAAAAAAGGAGCAAGTAAATAGTTATGTTACCATGGTATGAATATTTTATTGTTTTTGGAATAGGCGGTTTAATTTGTATGTTGGGGCAAATTTTAGTTATAACAACAAAAATTACTACTGCAAGAATACTTGTATTATTTGAAATGATAGGTGCGTTCTTGGCGGCAGTTGGCATTTATGAGCCTATTTCTGCCTTTGCAAAAGCGGGAGTAAATGTGCCTATAATTGGGTTTGGAGCAAGTTTGGCAAAAGGGGCAATCAATGCTGTAAAAGCACAAGGTATTTTAGGTGTGTTTACAGGAGGACTTGCATCTGTGGCAGGCGGGCTAGCTGCCGCAATTGGCTTTGGTTTCTTATTTGGAAGCATATTTAAAGCGAGGACAAAAAAGTTCTAGTGAAATTTTTATAAAAATTATCATATAAATATGATAATGAAAAATAAAGAAAAGCAACCATTAAAAAGTAGAATAAAACGCAAACTAATAATATGTTTGTCAGTTTTTGCGGTACTTATTGTGGTTGCTTTGTTATATTTAAACTTTGTTGTTAATCCAGTTATTATTTCAACCAGTTCAGCAAAAGTGAAATCATTAAGCCAAAGGGCAGTGGAGAATGCTGTAAGGCAGGTTATTCATGATAATGTAATGTACGATACATTAATTATGATAACTCGTGACAACAATGGTAAAATTGTTACAATTAGTTCTAATTCTGCAACAATTAACATGCTTTCGCTTGAGCTTACAGATAAGGCTCAAAGTGCATTATCACAAATGGGAGCAACAGGAATTGATATTCCAATTGGTTCTTTTAGCGGAATGCCTATTTTTACGGGTAGAGGACCGTCTGTAAATATAAAAATGCTACCTATTGGTAACATTTATTGCAAATTTGAGTCTACTTTTACATCGGCAGGTATTAACCAAACAAATCATAGAATTTATTTAAAGGTTTATTCATCAGTTAGCGTTATTTTGCCAACCGCTAACCAAGTTGTTAAAACTGAAACTCAAATAATGATTTCTGAAAGTATAATTGTTGGCGACATACCAGATACATATTTGTATTCTACAAGCCTTGATGAAATGATGAATTTAATACCATAAAATTAAATTAGAGTAGTTGATATATGCCAATTAATGGCATATAAAACACATTTAACATTTATTCGCAAAA
>CAVISZ010000054.1:0-4872 GCA_963645585.1 uncultured Eubacteriales bacterium | reverse complement strand
ATTTAAATGAGGTTCTGTCATTAAAGTCAGCACTTTCAAAACTAGATAGACGAGAACGTGAAATTTTGCTTCTAAGATATTTTATAGGTAAAACACAAATAGAAGTGTCAGACGCCATAGGAATTTCACAAGCACAGGTGTCTCGCCTAGAAAAAAATGCCATACACGCAATGCGTGAAAATGTTAAGTAGTTAAAGAAAAAGCAAAGCATCAAAATTTATGCTTTGTTTTTTTGTTTTAAAGTTTTTTTCTCTTGAAAAAATATGCAAAATGTGCTTTAATAAAGGCAAAGAGGAATAAATGGAAACAACACCAAATCAAATAGAAGAAATGCTAAAAGCAGAAATAGCAAAAGCCATGCAAACCAAACAAGCAAAAAAGGTAGATGAATATAGCTCCACAAAAGATGTAAACCTTGATGACACATTTTTAAACAAAAAATTGGTGGACTATGTTTTTGACGGCATGCCAAAAAATTATTCGTTAATTGAAAAAGCCGTTTATTGCTATATAAAACTATGCAAAACTTTGACCTATGACCCAGAATTTTATGCAAATAATCAAACGGGAATGATTGCTAGAAAACATCAAGACATTAGCAACTTGTCAAAAATTACTCCCGAAAATAATCAAATTGTGTGCTACGAGTTTACACAAATTTATGCAAAATTTTTAAACATGCTTGGCATTAATTACAAAATTACAAGCAAAATAGGGCTTAGCACCTATGGTGCATCACATAATCAATTGTCGTTTAAGGCAGACGGCTTTGTTGTGGATGCCGACTCGGTTACAAGCATACTCTCGGGTGATTTGTTCAACGCCAAAATCAATCGCCACTTAGACGGCTTAAAATGCAAAAATACAGACGAGTTAGAAGCCGATAAATTTATATCACTATGTACAAACGTGTATAAAAACCTCAAAAAACAAGAAAAGTTTAAAAAGACCAATGAGGACTCTTTTGCAGAGTTTGTTGGAATTTTAAAAGCTCTTGCTAATTTCCAAAAAGTTGAAAAAGAAGAAAAATTGCAAATTATAGATAAACAAATGCAAAATAACACACTTCCACTTATGGAAAAAATTAACTACCTTTTAAGACTTTCAAAAAACGTGTTTGCTGAAGAATATGCTAGCGAGCAGTTTGACGTTTCCATAATTAGCAAAAAGTCTTTTGAAAACTTTAAACTTAAAACGCTTCCAACAATGGTATTTTCGTTTAATGATGAGTCGTTTGATGAAAAACCAGAAAACACAAGCTATATGATTTTAAACGATAACGGCAAGTTAGAGAATATTTATAAAGAAACACTAAAACAGAATTTTGACTGCGGTGCCTTTAAACATATCACGGCGGGTGTTAAAATTAAACACCTAATTCCAGGAATTGATGATGTGGAGGTGGAAGATGTTAGATAAACTAAAAGAAAAGAATTTAGAATTGTTAAAAAAATATCAACAAAACGGCGACCTAAAAAACGAGACAATTCAAAAAACAATCATGCAACTTTTATCATACGATGATTGCTTTTTTAAGTTGTCTATAGAACAAGCCTACGCCGTTTTTAAAGAATTAAATGTTAAACCAGAGGAGTTTCAAAAAATATATTTGCAACTTACAAAGCCAAAAAATTGACAAGTAATACGCCTATATATTAAACTAAAATTATGAAAAATTATGACCTAAGTCAATATATCTTGCGAGATGGCAATGTAATGCTTTTTCCGCTAACTAAAGAAGAAATGACATATCTCTTGCAAAGCAAAGATGTGTTTTCTTCGTACATTCGCTTGCCATATTATGCAAAAGAGCAAAATTTGGACGTTTTGCAAAAAGTGTGTGACCAATTAGATATGGAAGATGATTATTGGTTCTTGCACACTGGCTGGACGGTTGTTGATGTTAAAGCCCGTGCAATTGTAGGGTTTTTAAGATTAGAGCAAGTTGACCAGTTTAACAAAATAGTTTTTCAGGTAACAGATGACAAGTGCGAGGGCATTAAAAGAGATGATGCTTTAAATTTGTTCTTTAAGTTTTTAAATGTGAACAATTTTTATAACATTGTTGTAGAAGATTTAGATAAGGCGGTGGCAAATGAAAATTAGTGACAAGTGGAAAGATTATGTTGTACATGCCACAGGTGACGGCGAAAAGTTAGAAAGTTGGGCAAATGTAAAATTGCTCCGCCCAGACCCTCAAGTAATTTGGCATGCAAAAAAAGATTTAAGTAAAGAAAAAGGCTTAAATGCACATTACATCAGAGAGAGCACAGGTGGCGGACATTGGGACGTTTTAAAACCAATGCCAAACGAATGGAAAATATCCTATGGCAACCTAACTTTTTTAGTTAAACCAATGGGCTTTAAACATACAGGGCTTTTCCCAGAACAAGCCGTAAATTGGGACTATATGATAGACTTAATCAAAAAAGCCAATCGCCCAATAAAAGTGTTAAACCTTTTTGGTTATACGGGCGGTGCAACCGTTGCTTGCACATATGCAGGTGCCGAGGTGACTCATGTTGACGCATCAAAAGGCATGGTAGATAGATGTAAACAAAACATAAAACTATCTGGGCTAGAAAACATGCCAATCAGATATATTGTTGATGATTGTGCAAAGTTTGTAGAACGAGAAATTAGACGCGAAAAGAAGTATGACGCAATAATCATGGACCCTCCAAGTTATGGCAGAGGTCCAAGTGGAGAAATGTGGAAAATTGAAAACAACCTCTACGATTTTGTCACACTTTGCAAAAAAGTGCTTTCTAGCAAACCTCTTTTTGTGCTTATAAACTCTTACACAACTGGACTGCAACCAATGGTGCTTGCAAATATTTTAAATGATATTTTTGACGGCGGAAAAACTGACGCCTACGAAATTGGCATAAAAACTGAAGAAAAAAACATAATACTTCCTTGCGGTGCAAGCGGTATTAAAGTTTGGGAGGATTAAAATTGGAAAATTTAAATATTTTGTACGAAGATAACCATATAATTGTTGTGCTAAAACCTCAAAACGTGCTTAGCCAAGGCGACCAAACGTCTGATAAATCACTTTTGGATATGGTCAAAGAATATGTTAAAGAAAAGTATAACAAACCAGGTAATGTTTATATTGGTTTGGTTCATAGATTAGACCGTCCAACTGGCGGAATTATGGTGTTTGCTAAAACAAGTAAGGCTGCAGATAGACTCACTCAACAAATGAAAGCAAAAGAGTTCTGCAAAAAATATTTGGCGGTTGTTGTTGGCACTCCAAGATATAAATCATCAAGACTAGAACACTTTTTGAAAAAAGATGAAAACACAAATGTTGTAAAAGTTGTTCCAAGAGGCGTAGACGGAGCAAAACAAGCAATTCTTGAATATAAAACATTAAAAACAATAGATAAAGTTAGTTTGCTTGAAGTTCAAATTTTAACAGGCAGAAGTCACCAAATTAGAGTGCAAATGTCTCAAATTGGTTGCCCTGTGTTTGGCGATGTTAAATATGGCGGTGACACTCTTGCAAAAGGTCATAATTTGGCACTTTGGGCTTATGAACTATCGTTTGTTCATCCAACAACCAAAAAACCAATGCTTTTTAGATGTATTCCTCCTGTTGATAAAACTCCATGGAATGTGTTTGAAAACGAAATTATAACTCTTCAGAATAAATAAGGAGTAAAACTATGAAAAAGAAAGAAAAATGGGTATTTTTTGCAATACTTGCAATCGTGTTTGTTTGTGCAGGCTTGGGCATGCTTATTGGCGGGGTGGTAACATATACAATTCCTTTAATAATTTTTGGTGCCTACCTTATGTTTGTTGGGGTAATGTGTGTTTTTGTAACTGTAATGACAAAGTTAACTTCTCCACAAAACATGGCAAAACGTCTTGCAAAAATTGATAAATATAACAACGAGGTAGAAAATTGCTTAAAAAAAGAAGGTTTAGACTCTTCCTCATCAATACAAACCGCAATTCTTGATGCAAAACTAAAACAAACAATCAAATGCAAATACTGCGGTGCAAGAATAGAACCAAACCAAAAATTCTGCTCTAACTGCGGTGCAGGCAGAGAAAAGTCAGAGTAGAACAAAAAGAATGAAAAATTAAGAATGAAAAACTAAGAATGATGAATAATGATTGTTGAATTATTGTCTGATTTTAAACACTTTGATACAAAAATCAAGGTGTTTTTTATTGTCAAAGTTTGTTAATACATTTTCCCTCACTGCCAAGTTATTTTCAACGCAAAAGCCTGTCATCACATTTCCTCCATAGCCAGTGGGTTTTCAACGCAAAAGTAGGTCATCACATTTCCTCCACAGCCAGTGGGCTTTCAACGCAAAAGATTGTTGGCACGTTTCCCCTCACTGCCAAGGGAGGGTGGCATGCACTCTGTTTTCAAAGTGCATGTCGGGAGGGTTAAAAGAATTTGAGATTTTTACAAAGTAAGTTTTACTATAAATCTTAAGTTTCGTTCTAAGCAGAGATTGCTAGAGCCTTTGCTCCCGTGCCTGAGGGAGCTGGCGTGTGACTGCGAGCCTAAAGGGGTTATCCTGCCTATAAAAAATAAATAGGGTTTTATTTATAAATTTTTAGGTGAATAGCAATTGTTGTTTTTCTAATTAAACTTTTATATAACCAAAGTTTTAGTAATAAAGCAGGATAACCCCTCAGTCAAAAATTAAAAAAATTTTTGCCAGCTCCCCTGACAGGGAGCAAAGGTTTGTTAGTCGCCAAAGTTTAAGAGAATTAAACACTAAAATTTACGCTTAAAACGTCCCAAACTCAAAAAAAGTAGTCCATTTTGCAAAAAATGAAAAAATTAGTTGACTTCTCCCCCCCCCGCGATAAAATGGATGCGAGGCTTGCGAGAGAAAG
>CAVISZ010000053.1:0-6330 GCA_963645585.1 uncultured Eubacteriales bacterium | reverse complement strand
GACCAATTAAATAATTTAAATAATTTGCAAAATCAAACAAAAATTGAAGAAATAATTAAAGATAAATATAAAATAATTGACCAAATATTTAAAGAGTCAAATTTAAACAAACCAAGTAAAATATATGGCAAAAGTATGCTAGATAAATTTGTATTAAATAAGTATTTGTGCTTGCCAATTTTTATGCTTGTTATGCTTGCAATTTTTTATCTAACATTTTTTTCTGTTGGTGCTTTTTTAAGTGACATTCTGTCAAATTTTGTGCAGAACACTCTTGGTGGTGCAGTTTTATCTTTAGTTAAAAGCATGACCTCAAATCAAATTATCTATGACTTTTTTGCGAGTGCAATCATAGGTGGACTTGGCTCAGTTTTTTCATTTTTGCCTCAAGTTGTGATGCTGTTCTTATGTCTTGGAATTTTGGAAGATAGCGGATATTTATCAAGAGTCGCTTTTTCGCTAGACGACATCTTTTCAAAAATCGGACTTTCAGGCAAAAGCGTTTACACCCTTTTAATGGGGTTCGGTTGCTCAACATCTGCGTGCCTTACGGCAAGAACAATGGAAGATAAAAACTCTAAAATAAAAACGGCAATGCTTGCCCCATACATGAGTTGCAGTGCAAAACTCCCAATTTATGCGGTAATTGGCTCGGCATTTTTTGGCGTGAAAAATGTGTTTGTAATTTTTGCAATGTACATGCTTGGTGTGGTTGTTGCAATGCTTCTAAGCGTTTTTTATGAAAAAACATTTTTAAAAAGCAAAGAGCAGTCGTTCATTTTGGAATTTCCGCCATACAGGCTCACAAAGCCAAAACGCCTTTTAAATTTATCATGTGATAGCATTAAAACATTTTTAGTGCGTATTGGCTCAGTTCTTATTTCGGTCAATATTATTGTTTGGATACTTTCAAGCTTTTCTTTTAAATTTGCCTTTGTTCAAACTTCTGGCGGGGAGAGCATGCTAGAAACTTTAGGTAAAATTATATCGCCAATCTTTATTCCTTTGGGCTTTGGAACATGGGGTGCAACTTCGGCACTTCTTGCAGGATTAATTGCAAAAGAAATCATCATTTCAAGCATAGCAATGTTCAATGGCGTTGCTCTTGGAGAAAATTCAGTCAACTCAAAAATTTCAAGCAGTTTACGCATAGCAACAAACCCTGTTTGCTTCACCCCAGCAAGTGCACTTTCTTATATAGTGTTTTGTTTGCTATATTCACCTTGTCTTGCTACAATTGCCGTTCTTAAAAAAGAAGTGGGCAAAAAGTGGACGTTTATATCAATACTCGTGCAGTTTGTAATTGCATATGTTGTTGCCTTGCTTGTTTTTGCGTCAACAAGTCTTATTTTAAATAAAGGATTGGGAGCATTCTTGTTGTTTGCTTTAATATTTGGTCTTGTGATATTTTCAGTTGTTTTTATTATTAAAAAGATAATAAGCAAAAAAGATTGCAAAAACTGTAAAAAGTGCTTGTAACAACAACGCTCGGAAGTATTTTTGAAATAAAATTTCAAAAATCTGTGCCTTAACGGCACACGCAAAGCTAAAGCTTTGAAACTTCCTCGCATCAAATAACCAAAGCCTGTAACTTTAAACACACTTTCAAATTGCCCCGCTTAAATTAATATTGTTAAAAAAACAATTTTTCTCTTTTTACTTTAATATACATAATTGCTAAAAAAATAAAGCATACTAAAAGCAAAAGGGGAATATGTCAATGACTTTTTCATTAATTCTTTTAGGTGTGCTTTTTATTTTGGTCCTTTTTAATGTGGGGGAGAGCATTTACAAAAAACTAAACTTAAAAAAGAGCACTTTGCTAATTTTGCTCCTTTTGCTCTTGGGTTGCTACTTTATTCCAGGCATAAACATTGGCGGGGTAGTGTTTACAATAGATGGCTTTTTCTTGCCTCTTGTTATAAGTGCAATAATTTTAATAAAAACACGCAAATTGAAAACATTTTTCAAAATTTTTGTTGCTATTTTAATATCGTTCTCACTAAATATCGTATACAACCTCATAACCTTTGATGTGTACGAAAGTGCAATTTTGCAACCATACTTGGTTCTAGGGCTCATTTTAGGAACTTTTCCGCTGTTTTTGGTCGAAACTCCAACAAAACTTTTCGCCTCAACCTTTTTGGGCGTAACCTTGTCAGAAATTGTGTTCTACTTTTCAAGATATTCAATTTATGGTAACTATTACATGACAATTGGAAGCGAAAAAGTGTTCGCAACTTGCCTCGTGGCATTTGTTACATCACTTTTAACATACTTTTTGGCAAGAAAAGTTAAAGCAATGCACGTAAAACGCAAACTAAAACTAGCAGAACGAAATAAAACAATATAACCTTGTTAAAAACATTTTATGTTTGCTAAAAGTTGAATAAAAAGTTGCTTTAATATACAATTCAACACGCAAGGCAAGCAAATATGCACCTCAAAGCAAGTAAAATGAGTGCTTTCTAATAGAAAATATATATGTTTAAAACAAATATAAAAACAGGCAAAAATTTAAGAAAAACTTAATTTTTTGCCTGTTTTAATTTACTGTAAATAACTTTATAGCGTTATCGCAACTTACAAATGATTTGGTTATGATAACCAAGTGCAATGTTAAGAGTAGTTATCTAATAATAACAAATACAATAATCAATACAACTGCAATTGTGTACGCAATATACCACCACACATTGCGTTTTGTGCGAACATAAAAGAACGCAGAAATTGCAGTAATTGTGTAAGCAATGCTTTCACCAATTAACCTAAGAGCAGAAAGAAAAGAACCGTCTCCTGCAAATATCTTTTGTAATATTAAAACAATAGCAACCAATGCAAGACCAATGAATGCAATGCAGTTAATTACTTTTCCAAAATTGTTTTTTGCCATACTTTGTCTCCTTATCTAATAATATATTACAATTATCGCGGTGTAGGTGTCAACTTTTTTGCATTTTTTGCTAACTTTGTGTATTGACATAAGAGTTTTACTATTGTATAATGATAGACGAAATTTAAGTAAGAGGTGAGTATGAAAAAGTTTTTAATGTATGTAATCATAGTTGTAACTTGTTTATTCCTTGGCTTCACAATTTATTACTTAACACAAAACAACGAAAATATTTACATAACAGTATCTAAAGATGAATCAATCTATAAAAACAAAGATGATTCTTTGCTCCTAGACGATTTGCTCGTTTGGACAAAACCATATAAAACAACAACCTTAAGCATTAAATCTGCTGACGAAAATGTTGTTTCATATGACGAAAACACAAAAAGATTCAACTGCGTTGGCGGTGGTTTTACAACAATCACAATCACTCCATCAAACGACAGATTTGGTCCTTTTGTTTTTGGCGTATATGTTGGCGATGGCACAATTGCTAACCCATACACAATTGCAACTGCTGAAGAACTTGCAAAAATAGGCAATGATGACAACTTAAAATTTACCTTGTCTAGCAGTTACATTTTGTCAAAAGACATCGACTTAAAATCATTTAACGATGGCGTTTGGACTCCACTTGGCAAATTTGCAGGCAATTTTGATGGTGCAGGACACATCATTTATAACCTTAACATCACAGCAGGCACAAATGTTGGCTTGTTCTCAGAACTAGAAGGCAGTGCTTTGGTAGAAGATGTTAAATTCTCTAACGCAACTTTAAACGGTTCATTCACAAACGCAGGCGTTGTTGCAGGCGTAAATAGAGGCACAATCGGCAAATGTGAAATTTTGTCTGCAAGACTTACAAACACTCTTGCAAGCGGAAACACTGGTGCAATTGTTGGTTCAAACATTTTTGATGTTACAACAGGCATGGTTAATATGTGCTCTGTAAAAGCAGAAATCACATCTAACGGCGTTGTAGGTGGCTTGGTTGGCTATAACAAATCAAGCATAGTTTTAAACTCTCGTGCAATTATTAACTCATTTGAAGCATCTGCTTCAACCGCAGTTTTTGGTGGCTTGGTTGGTGTTAATAAATCAACATTTGACACTGAAGAAGAAGTTTATTACGCAAGTGCAATCAAAAACTCATATGTAGTAATCAATAAAGTAACAGGCAGTGCAACCTTGGGCGCAGTTGTTGGTGAAAACGCAGAAGAAACTTACACAAGCCAATCTTTCTTTAACACATATGTTGGTTGTATTTATGCTTTAGAAACAAATGTATCAATGGATTTAGCAGGTAAGGGCAAAAACATTTTAACCTCTGATGCAAAATCTAATATGACTTCTGTAAGCAAAGCTCAACTTTTAGATAAAAACACTTATAGTGGTTATAACTTCAACACTGTTTGGTTAATCAACCAATCAGAATCTGCAAATATCAACTATCAAGGCGCATACGAAACATACAAAATTGTTGCAATCGGCAAAGAAATTACTCCAGACCAACAATCTCTTCAAGACTTCTTAAATGTTGTAAGAGCAAACATCAAAACAAACACAACAACATATAGAGTTACAAAAGATGTTGTAGTAGACCTTAAAAATGCACAATGGGAAACAATTGCTCCAAACCAAAGCGAACCAATGCGTGCTTCAATCATTGTAGACGATGGCGTTTCATGCGTTATTACAAACTTTAAACTAAGTGGAACAAACTCAAGCTTCTTTGGTTATATCTCAGGCAACACAATCATTAAAGGCATTACGTTTAAAGATAAAATTACTGTTGAATCATGCGATAGCGACAATTCAGGCATTGTTGCAACAGGACTTTTAAATGGTGCAACTCTTGACGGCGTAAAAGTTGTAAATTATAACAGTATTAAAACTCAAGCAAAAAATGCAGGCGTTATTTGTGGTCTTAACAAAGGCACAATCACTAACTGCTCTGTAGAATGCGATGAATTAAAAGAATTAAATGTTAGACTTTCAGATAGCTTAACAAGCGTTGGTGCCATTGTTGGTACAAATGATGGTAGCGTAACTAACTGCCTTGTAGACGGCGTTAAAGTTGCTGTAGACATCTCTTTAAACAGAGCAGGAAGCATCAACCTTGGCGGTGTAACAGGCACAACAAGCGCAGGAATGAGCGGAAACAAAGTTTATGGCTTTGTTTGTGACACAACTGCATCTGGCACAGTTTATGCAGGTGGCGTTGTTGGTTACACAACCGCAGGCTCTTATGAAATTTATAAATGCCTTTCAAATGCTAACATCTCAATTAACTCAAGCAATGACCAAGCATTCCTTGGCGGTATAACAGGCATCGTTTCTGGTGGCGTTACAATTAAAGGTAGCTTCTATAACAATGGTCAACTTTCTGCTTGCAACGTTGGTGGTCTTGCAGGCATCAGTAACGGAACAATCTTCTCTTGCTATGTTGGTGGCGATGGTTGCCAATTAACAGGTAAAAAAGTTGGCGGTCTTGTTTGCCGTACTTATGGTAAATTAACAGATTGCTACGTGCTTTCAGTTTTGAACTCAATTGACAAAAAGAGCGTGCTTTGTGGTCTAACTGCATTTGTTGGACCAGAATGCTACATCGAACACTGCTTCAGTAATGCTTATTTTACAGGTGCAGGCAAGTTCTATGCAGAATCTGTTTCAGAATTTAGAACTTGGGCTCCAATCCAATGGTTCAGTAACATTTCTAACCCAACTTATTGGGGACCAGTTATTAACAATATCATTTTGGTTAATAACAATGCTCACGTTCAAACAACAACTCCAATCGGAATTATTAAATCTGGTTACATTGAAGTTACAAAAGAAGAATGCGATGGAACAACAGGCAACTATTCAGTATTCAAAGACAAAGCAGGCTTTGATACAACAATTTGGGAATTTGATTCAGAATTAGGTTTCCCAACTCTAAAAGATATTGCAGTTGCTGACTAATTAAATATAAAAGCACTGCTCTAGTGTAGCAGTGCAAAAATAAGGTAAAATTGAATGTTAAACACTCAATTTTGCCTTGTTTTTTTACCAATGTGTAAATTATTTCTAACTTTTGAATTTTGAAAAACCATGCCATGTTTTTTGGCTCTAATTCTAATCGGCAACATGTGTAAAATAAGTGTTTTGGTTAATTCCAAGAGTAAACAATATTATCGGAAGTTGTCGGCAAACAGCCCGCAGGGATACTTGCCAGCAACTGATGGTTATATATAATGTGATGCCGTTGTTTACAACGGATTTGCGTTAGCAAATTGATTTGTGAATGCAATGAACAAAGCATCATCACATAGTTTATATTAAGGAACGAGAGAGTGTGAGTTTGTGCTTGCACAAAAACACACTCGAAATCGTGACAACATAGTTTATTACAAGGAGCGACAAACCAAGCGACAATGCGATAGCATTGGCAT
>CAVISZ010000052.1:5443-7527 GCA_963645585.1 uncultured Eubacteriales bacterium | reverse complement strand
AAAACAGTTGTCCACACAAGAAGTGACTCAAACAAGCCAAAAACCAAATGACAATGTTTGTAGTGCCTAAAGAACACTGCAGTTAAAACAATGCACACAATAAAACTTACAGGCAGGGCATAAATGAACGAAAGCCATGCGTAGTTTGGTAACACATTAAATATTTTAAAAAACACAAAAACAACCGTTGCAACAAGCCATACCAGTCCAACCGAAATTAAAGTGACCAAAATTTTGTTTTGGAGTAGTTTTTTTAATGGTTGAGATGGTTTCTTTTTGGTTGTTTGATAACCAGCCAAATCGTTTAGTGTAACTCCAAAAAAGTCGGCAATTTGTTTTAGCACAACAACATCAGGCAAAGATTCGCCACGCTCCCACTTAGAAATGGCTTTGTCGGAGTAGTTAAGTTTTTCAGAAAACTCAATTTGCGATAATCCGAATGCTTTTCTGTATTCTGCAATGTTTTTGCCTATAATTTCCTTTAAATCTACATTTATTTCTTCCATACTTTAACTTATACACTTTTTTTTTGCGTTTGTAAAGCGTTTTAAAGTGTGGTTCTACTGTCAGTAGAGTCGAATTTTGTAATATCTACTTTCAGTTTTTTGCATTTATACTAAAAAAATGTATAGTAGGTAGTCATCCTTCCAAGAATAATCATAAAATTATGGTGTAATTACTTGGAGGTATAATATGAAAGTAGCAATTTCGGCAGAAAGTACAGTAGATTTGCCAAAAGAAATTTTAGAAAAATACAATATAACAACAGTTCCTTTTACAGTGCTTTTAGGAAACGAGCAGGTTTTTGATGGTGAGGTGCCTACAGAAAAAATATTCGAGTTTGTAGACAAAACAAAAACTTTGCCAAAAACAAGTGCAATCAATGAATATCAATATACAGAACATTTTACAAAACTTTTAAAAGATGCAGATGCAGTTGTGCATTATTCTTTGTCTAGCGAAATGAGTTCGGCGTATTCTAATGCAGTTAAAGCAAGCAAAGAATTAAAAAATGTGTATGTTGTAGATTCAAGAAGTTTAAGCACAGGCATTGCACTTTTGGCAATTAAAGCGTCAAAAATGGCATCAGAAGGAAAGTCGGCGGAAGAAATTTTTAAAGAAACAACCGCTTTAACTCTAAAAGTTCAGGCAAGTTTTGTTATCAACAAACTTGACTATTTGCGAAAAGGTGGCAGATGTTCATCGCTTGCACTTTTGGGCGCAAATCTTTTAAAAATTAGACCACAAATTGTTGTAAGAAATGGCAAAATGGTTTCTGGCAAAAAGTATAGAGGCGACTATGATAATGTTGTTAAATCTTACTGCGAGGACACACTAAAAGAGTTTGCAAGTCATGACGATAGTTTGGCTTTTGTGACATACACAACCGCAAGCGATGTTGCAGTTGGTTATGCAGACGAAGCATTAAAAAAAGCAGGCTTTAAAGAAATTTATCACACACGCGCAGGCGGAACAATTGCCAGCCATTGCGGTCCAAACACTTTGGGAATTTTGTTTATAACCAAATAGCCAATTGTTTAGTGGGAGTTACGCAAAAATTTTCATACAAATTTTATTTGTTTGACAATAAATGTTTAAAATAACTATAATTATTGCATGAGTTTAATTGTTATTATTATATTAGCAGTAGTTTGCCTTGTTGTTTTGTTTTTGGCAGGGCTTGCTATTGTTAATTTTTCTTTTGACGAGATGTGTGAAAAATTCAACAAGTTATCCACATTTATAACCAATATTTCGCCAGTGGAACTTGCAGAAAAAGTGTCAAGTAGTTACTTTGGTGGTAAAATTAATATTGTTTTTAAAAAGGGCAGATTTTGTGACTGCTATTCTAGCAACAAAGTTTTAACTTTAAGCAGTGATTATGCCACATCTAACAATTTGGCGGGTCTTGCAATTTGTGCACATGAACTCGGGCATGCGTTTCAGTTTAAAGACCAACCACAAAAGATGAAAAAGTACGGCAAAAAGGTTCGTGCAAGCAAAATTATGTCAAAATTGTTTGTTTTTTTGCTTTTTGTGGCTCTTTTTCTTGTAATTTTTGATAAATTGCTTTTTGCACTCGT
>CAVISZ010000052.1:0-5433 GCA_963645585.1 uncultured Eubacteriales bacterium | reverse complement strand
CGTTGGTTTGGGCGTTGCTCTTGTGTGCTTTATTGGTGCAATTGGAGTTAAGTTTTCCACAATAAAAATAGAAAAAGAGGCGAGCATGACTGCACTAAAAATTTTGCAAGAGGACGCATATTTAAGTGAAACAGAAGTGGAACAAGCAAAACAGTTTTTAAACTCCGCAAAGCAGACATATGTTGCCGATTTGTTAAAGTCCATGCTAAAGTGGACGGGGCTGACAAAAAAATAGTCTTTTTTGCTCAAAAACTTGCAAATTTTGAGTTCTCACCTATTGACACAAGGGGCGTTGTGTGCTAAATTACAAGTAACGGAGGGTTGTATGGAAAAAACTAGATTGGTGTTTGTTGTTAAAGTAAAATCAAATGTTAAAAATAAAGGAATGTACATTTTTGAAAATGGTCATTTAGCAAAAGAAGCAATCGCTTGCGTTGAACATGATTACAATAAATTGTACTCTACAAAATGCGTTGTAAAAGCATGCGAATTGCCTTTAGATTTGTTTGAAAAAGTTGTTGTATATAACGATATTGACACTTTTGAAGCAAAACTTAAAAAAGATTTCGCTTTAGATAAACAAGACTTAACAAAATAACACAAAATTAAAAAACAAAGCCTGCAAATTAAAGGTTATCTCCTTTTATGTGCAGGCTTTGTTTTTTTCTGCATAATAATGATTGACAAACCGCAAATATTTTATTATACTTATGCAGTATAAAAAATACAGAAATATGCGAGAGTGGCGGAATGGTAGACGCGCTTGTTTAAGGGGCAAGTTCGAAAGAGTATGGGTTCAAGTCCCTTCTCTCGCACCAAGTAAAACAAAAAGAAAATCCTATGTGGCTTTTCTTTTTGTTTACAAGGAAATTGACCTTGCGGTTCATATTTTTGATTTCAAAAATATATGGTTTTGCCTCAAGCAAATTGATTTGTGAATATAATAAACAAAGCAACATCACATGTCTATTTTTCTAAACCGTCTTTTTTATCTTTTGTGTGTATGTAGTAGCCTCTATAAATAAAGCCTTCGTCATGAAATTTATTATCGGTTAAATTGATTTTTCTTATTGAGCAATTTTGTACTGCGCCTTCTCTATAAAACCAATCTTTGTCATATCCCATTATTGCCATTGTTAAAACTTTCATTGTGTCGTGATGGGTAACAATTACAACATTCTTTACCCCATTTTTGTAAAGCTTTCTTAGCTCAAAAGTGAATGGGTTTACTCTTTGATAAACATCGTATCCACTTTCACCCTCAGGTGGTTTTGCAAAAAATTTTTCTGGAGAATGTTGCATTTGTTGAAATTCGTAATATTCTTTTGGAAATTTTAATCGTCTTTCTTTGTATTTACATTTAATAAATAAACCTCTGTCAAACTCAACAAGTCTTTTGTCGGATGTTGTTTTTAAGTTTAAATATTTTTTTATTTCACCTGTTGTTTGGAGTGCTCTTAAATATGTGCTTGTAATAATTATTGAAGAATTGTACTCAGATTTTTTTATCACATTTTGCAAAAATTTGCCTGCCTCTTGAGCATCTTCCAATCCTTTTTGTGTTAATTTGACCAAACAATCTTCTTTTATTTCATCATATGTTTTAAGGTTAGCCTCGCTTTCACCATGTCGAATTATATAAATATTCATAATGTCACCCTTTATGGTTAGGGTAGCATAAAATATGCACTTTGTCAATTATGGTTAAATGTCAGCAATATTTTTTGCAAATGACGCTTTAACACGCATAAACTCCCCAAAGCGTGCATAAAGAAAAATTATCAAGAATACAAAAACCGCAAGAGTGGACTCTTGCGGTTTTTAGGTTTATCCTTACGAATATTAGTTGAATTTTGCTTTGTAAGCAGAACCAAATTTAAGAACAGGTTTGTTGCTTGCTGGAATTTTAACAGTTTCTTTTGTTCTTGGGTTGATGCCTGTTTTTTCATCAACTTTTTTAAGTTCTAAAGTACCAACGCCAACAAGTTGAATTTTGTCTCCTGCTTTTAATGTTTCGGTAACAACATCAAGCATTGCATCGCATGCAGCAGTAACGTCTTTTTGAGTCATGCCAGCTTTGTCTGCGATTGCTTTAATAAATTCTGATTTATTCATAAATATCCCCTTTAATAAATTCTTAAATGGTTTATTCCCATTAAGTACCCCCATTATACAAGATATTTTGTCATTTGCAAAACAATTTTCAAAAAAAATCTAAAAATGCCGAAAAATAAAGGGATGAGCGAATTTTTCACACGATTTTAAAAAAAATGAAAAAATTAGTTGACTTCTCCCCCCCCCGCGATAAAATGGGTGCGAGAGTTGCAAAAAAAAGACGCAAATTCTCGCAAATGAATAATGACGAATGAAGAGTGAAGCATTTAGGACTCTTGGCGAAGTAGCCCGTTGGAAGTAAATCTTTTAACACTTCCGTCATGCACGTTATTTTCAAAGTGCATGACACCCTCCCTTGGTAAGGAGGGGAAAGCTCCGAAAGCTAAACTTGTTTCACTTGAGGCTAAACTTCAATTCATCATTTATCAATCATAATTCATCATTGCTTTGGCTTTAAGCAAAAGCCGAATTAAAGGGGGAGAGAATGAAAAAGAAACAAAAAGTTCATCTACTACTTGATATTGTAACAATTTGTCTATGTGTATGTGCCATAGTAATTGGCATATATGCGGTTAAAAATGCAAAAATGAATATAAGTGGAACAATTGGGTTTGAGTCGCACGATATTGAATATACGGCAAAAGTATACATGTATGGTCACGCGGGCAGTGATGGCGCACCCGTAGCCGAAGCAAACAAAGTGCAACTAACCAATGTAAATAATGACAAAATTAATTTTACCATAGGTTCAAAAAATTTTAGCGATACAACCAACCCAGGTAATCCTGAAACCATATATATTGTAATTACCGTAACAAACAGTTCTAGTTTTAATGTTGCGTTAAAGACCAATTTGCTAGAATGTTCGGCACCTGACAGAATTGAAATTGATGCCGAAAAAGACACATCTGCATGTATTTTGGCAAGTGCTTCAAGTTCTTCGGGTACAACAGGGACAATCAAATATTCATTAAAGGTTAAGCCCGACTCAAACGGAAAATATACAGATGTGACATCGGGTGCGGTGACACTAAAAGTTGACTTAAACAGGTCAAAACTCTCCGCAGGCAAAAAGGTGAGGGCAGACATTCCTCTTAAAAAGTTTACTGATAGCACTAATGGCGGATACTACTATCCTACCGCTTTCCCATACTATGTTGAAATGGGCGGAGTGACTGGAGAAGAAAAGGTAAAATGGCTGATTGTTGGCTATGTTGATTCTTCCGACTATAATAGATGTAAACGTATAGATGCTGCAAATTGCACGGAGTTTCAAGAGGGAATGTTGCCTATTGACGACAATAACTTTGTATTGTTGTCAGAAACAGTTTTGTTTGTTGATGCTGATGCTGATGGTGGTGACGGTATAGGTGTGTCTTTTCAAAATGCTTTTAATATTGATGAAAGTACAACACCTAAGTGCAAAAATACGGATTTTCCTACCTATTCTGCACAAGACTATGCAACAAGTGTTATAAGACAATATTTATTAGGTAATACCGTGAAATGGACTTTTTCAGATAGTGGAAATGAAATATTGCCAAATGGTTCTGAAGTGAATTTTTTAGAAGGTTACAATTTAACAGACGACAAAATTTACAAAAAGATTGTAACAAGATATTTGGACGAACTTTATGGGGCAGATTATGCACGTGAAGAGCCAGCTGGAACTGTATGGGTTCGTGGAGAGGATCAATATCCGTTGAATACAAATGAGGACAAATTTTGGCTTTTAAGTTCAGTTGAGCTAAATGAATTATTGGTGGAGGGATATGGTTGGAACATGTCTGACACTGTGGGATATTTAGAGGATGTTTCAGGAAGTAGTGCTCGACCATGGTGGCTTAGAACGCCTAGCTCAGAAAGGGCTTGCAACGGGCTATTGGTTGGAGAAAATGGTGAAATTTCCGAGAATAAAGTCTGCGAGCCTGTTGCTGGTGTTCGCCCTGCATTTTTGCTCTAAGGTTTTTAATTAATATAAAACGTGTCAACTTTTATGGTTGGCACATTTTTTATGGCATGGGCATAAATACAAGTATGAAAAAAATTAGAGTTGGTGTTTTAGGTTATGGCAACTTGGGCAAAAGCATAGAGAGTTTGCTTGCAAATGACGAGCGTTTTAGTTTGGTGGCGGTTTTTAGCAAGCGTAACATAAAGGCAAGATTTGCCAAAGCGGAATTTGCAAAGGACATGGCTAAATATGCGGGCAAGATTGACATTATGTTTTTATGCGGTGGGAGTTCGTCTAACTTAATGGAGCAGGCGAGCGAGGCGTTAAAATATTTTAACTGCATAGACGCGTTTGACACGCACAAAAAAATTCCTGAGCATGTTAAAAATTGCAATCTGCTTGCAAGGCAGTACAAAAAGGTCGCATTTTGTTCGTTTGGCTGGGACCCAGGACTATTTAGCCAAATGCGAGTGCTATTTTCTGCACTCGGCTTAAAGCCGTACACCATTTGGGGCAGAGGTGTGAGTCAGGGGCACAGTGAGGCGTTAAGATGTATTAAGGGTGTAAAAGATGCTGTGCAGTACACTGTGCCGAACGAAAAACTGGTTAAAAAGTTAAAACAGGGCAAGATTAGTGAGTTACAAGACGAAAAAAGTTTACACGTGCGTGAATGCTTTATTGTTGCACCTGCAAAGGACAGAAAGGCGATTGTTAAAAAGGTTATTGGCATGCCAAATTATTTTAAGGGGTACAAAACCAAAATCAAGTTTATTGATGAGGTGGAAATGCTTAAGCACAAAAAGTTATTTCACGCGGGGCAGGTATTTACCTTGGGTGGTGAGTTAGCCTTTTCGCTCAAAATAGACAGCAACCCCGATTTCACCGCAAAAGTGTTAATTGCCTATGCGAGAGTTTTGCACAACTACTACTTATCTCAAAGTTATGGTGCGTATACAATTTTAGACATTCCTTTCTCGCACCTTTTGGGCAGTTCGTTAAAGTTTGTTTAGTTTTGTTTTTTAATTTTTAATTTTTTTAAATTATGCGGGACAACCTTTTTGAAAAAAGGCTTTTCCCGCACCCTTTCTAAAAACTTTAATAAAACTTTAACAAAAACTAAACATTTAAGTTTTTTGAAAAAGGCTTTTTCGGTTTCCTTTATAATAACTTTAATAAAACAAACCATAAATAAAAATCACAAGGTAGTGTAAGTGGTGATGTTTAGAGAATGAATGTGAAATTTGGGAGCGGTGTAAAAACAGTAAAGATATTTAAGTTTTTTGAAAAAGGGTCCCTACTTTATACAAACATTACAGCAATTCACAACTCAAAATGTGCTGACTGTGGCATAAAATATATTGTTAGAT
>CAVISZ010000051.1:0-2209 GCA_963645585.1 uncultured Eubacteriales bacterium | reverse complement strand
CTTTTAAATGTTATAAAAAAACAATAATACACAATGTACAAGTTTAATTTTTTGCAAATTAAGCAACTAATAATTATCTAAAAAGTCCACTTTTTTACCATTTTGGGTGTAGCCAATAATGGTTGATAAATTTACATTATGTATTGAACTAAAAATGTTTTTATCGATATTTGGATTAATCTTTTTTAACTCTTTTATTAAGTCTTTAATTTCTTTGCGTTTTGAAACAAGCTCTTGATTATTGTTTGCAATTGCCTCAGTCATTTTGCATGCACACGCCAAAAACTCTAGGTTGTTATAGTTACGCCACTTTATTATATTATCTTCGTGCACAAGGTAAAGTGGGCGAATAAGCTCCATTCCTGTATGGTTTGTGCTTTTTAATTTTGGCATCATTGTTTTATATTCTGAGCCATAAAACATGCTTAGAAGTATTGTTTCTACTGCATCGTCAAAGTGGTGTCCGAGTGCAATTTTGTTGCAACCCAAACTTTCGGCAAATTCGTACAAATATCCTCTACGCATTCTGGCACACATATAGCATGGTGAGCCGTCCATTTGGTTTACAATATCAAAAATTTGAGTTTGAAATATTTTTATATCAATACCAATTTTTTCGGCGTTTTGTTTTATTAACTCCACATTCTCTTTTTTATAGCCTGGGTCCATAACAATGTATTCCACATCAAAATCAAACTTTGAATATTTATGCAAATGTTTAAAGCAAAGTGCCATAAGCATGCTGTCTTTTCCACCAGAAATGCACACTGCTATTTTGTCATGAGGTTGTAGCATTTGATATTTATTTATACCTTTAACAAATGGCGTCCATATGTCTGTTTTAAAACGCTTTGTTAAACTTTGTTCTATTTTTTCATCTTCCATTTTATTCACCTATAAATTGTTTTACAACATACTCTGCAATTCTTAGTCCCGCTATGCTTGGAGTAAAACTTATGCTTGCGGGAACTCTTGTGCCTTGTACTGTTTTAATTGGTTGTTCTTTTGAGTAAAGAACTTTAAGTTTTTTAACGCCTGCGTCCTTTAACTTTTTACGCATAATTTTTGCAATTGGGCACACGCTTGTTTTGTTTATGTCGGCTATTTCAAAAAGTTCAGGCTTTAGTTTATTACCAGTGCTCATGCAAGAAATTAAATTAAACCCCTGTTTATCACTCTCAATTGCAAGTGCAATTTTTGCGGTTATGTTATCTATGCAATCTATAACGTAGTCAACATCAAAATTGGTTTGCTTGATTGTTTCTGGCGTAACAAATTCACATTTTGCCTCAACAATTGCGTTTGGGTTGATGTCTAAAATTCTGTTTTTTATTACATCAACTTTTTTCTTGCCTATTGTGCTAAAAGTGGCTATTATTTGCCTATTTATGTTGGAAATATCAACAACGTCATTATCAAAGATAACAAAGTTTTGCACGCCAGCTCTTGCTAGTGCCTCCACTGCAAAACCGCCTACTCCACCAACTCCAAGCACCATAACCTTTTTTGACTGCAAAATGTTTAGTTTTTGCTCGCCTATTAAATTTTTTGTTCGAGAAAATTGTTCGTTCATGTTTGCTCCAAATTATTTAATCTTTTATTTTTAAAAACACCAAAGTTTCCACATTAGATGTTTGTGGGAACATATCAAAGGGTTTTGCGTAGGTGACTATATAGTTACCATCTTGCAAAATTTTTAGGTCACGAGTTAAAGTTGCTGGGTTGCAAGAAAGATAAGTTATGTTTTTAACTTTGTTTGAAATTATAGCCTGCAAAATATTTGCATCTACACCTGCTCTTGCGGGGTCCAACACCACGCAGTCGCATTTATTTGTTTGCAAAACTTTTTCTATCTCTATGCCACAATCGCCACAAATTGATGTAACATTTTTTATGTTATTTAATAGGCAAAGTTCTTTGCACGCTTTAGAAGCGGACTCATCTATTTCTATTGCAAAAACTTTTTTATTGCATTTTGCAAGCATTGCCGATAAAAGCCCTGCACCGCTATAGGCGTCTATAACGCAAGAATAACTTTTTACATTATTTAAAATATCTTGATAAATTATATTTTTAATTTCTTGATTAACTTGCAAAAATGACATTGGATAAATTGGATATTTTATATCAAATTCCAAATTATACACGCTTTGTTCACCGCAAGCATAAAAGCATGGATAAATTGGCAAATTAGAATTATTTTTATTAT